>NZ_JBEXTV010000017.1:0-133829 GCF_040628835.1 Streptomyces sp. NPDC006134
TTCCCGGGTCCGGTCGTGCTCCGGATCGCCGAAGATCTTCTCCGGCGGGCCGGACTCGATGACCCGCCCCGAGTCGAACATCAGGACCTGGTCGGGCCTGACCCGGATCGGCGATCGGCGCGAAGACCTGCTCGTTGTCCATGAACTCTCCTCAATCGCAAGGAAGTACGGCGTTCGGTCGAGCGCCGCACCACAGACACTAATGAATATGATTTTCAGTTTCTAGTACTGTGTGGTCCCGCAGGGGGTGATCCGGGTAACACACCGGCCAGCCCCCCTCGGGGTCCCGGCCCACCCGGCCCGCCACCCGCAGGACGTCCGCGAGCAGCCCCGGCGTGACGACCTCCTTCGGCGGCCCGTCGGCCGCCACGCGCCCGCCGCGCAGCGCGACGATCCGCTCGGCGAACCGGGCGGCGTGCGCCAGGTCGTGCAGCACCATCACGACGGTCAGGCCGCGCTCCTCGCGCAGCCGCACCACGGTCTGCAGCACGTCCAGCTGGTGGTGCAGGTCCAGGTAGGTGGTCGGCTCGTCGAGCAGCAGGATCCGCGTGTCCTGGGCGAGCGCCATCGCCAGCCGCACCCGCTGCCGTTCGCCCCCGGACAGCGCGTCCACGGGACGTTCGGCCCACTCCTGCACCCCGACGTCGCGCAGCGCCCGGCGTACGACGGGGTCGTCGCCCTCGCGCAGCATGCCGAGCGGGCCGCGCGCCGCGTAGCGCCCCTGCCGTACGAGCTGGCGCACCGTCATACCCGGGACGGCCGGCGCCGACTGGTGCAGCAGCGCGACGCGCCGGGCGGTGGCGCGCCGGGAGAGCCGGGCGAGGTCGTCCCCGCCGAGCAGGACCCGTCCCGAGGCGGGACGCAGCAGGCCGGCGGCCAGCCGCAGCAGGGTCGACTTGCCGCAGCCGTTGAGGCCGACGAGGGCGGTCAGCTCGCCCGGCTCCACGGACAGGTCGACGCCGTCCAGCACGGGCCGGCCCGGGTAGCCGAAGCGGACCCCTTCCACGCGGATCCCCAAGGGGCCCGGGGACGCGATGGACTCGGCGGATCCAGTGGGCCCGGCGGGCTCGATGGGTTCGGCGGGCTCGATGGGCTCGATGGGCTCGATGGGCTCGATGGGCTCGTTCATGCTTGTGTCCTTCGTCGGCATCAGAACGTACGGCTCGGCGCGCGGCGCACGACGGCCAGCAGGAGCGCGGCCCCGACGCACGTGGTGAGCGCCCCGACCGGCAGCGTCAGCCGTCCGGTGTCCAGCGCGACCGCCAGCAGCCGCGACAGCAGCTGGGCGCCCGCGTCGGCCCCGCACACCACGGCCGCTCCCACCAGGGCGGCGCCGGGCAGCGTCACCCGCAGGTCGGCACCGAACACGGCCACCGCGACATGCGGGACGAGCAGCCCCACGAAGCCGAGGGCGCCCACCGCGGCCACCGCCCCGGCCGTCAGCGCCACCGCGCACAGCAGTGCCAGCGCCCGGGCCCGCGCGGTGAACAACCCGGCGGCGGTGGCGAGTTCGTCGCCGCAGCGCAGCAGGGTCAGCGGTCCGGCCAGCAGCCACGCCGACGCGCCCCAGGCCAGCGCCCACGGCCACAGCAGGTGCCAGTGCTGCCACACCCGGCCCTCCGTGGTGCCCACGAGCCACTGCACGACGCTGCCCAGCTCGCCCGGCGCGACCAGCAGCACCATGGCGGTGAGCCCGCCGAGCACCGCCGAGACGAGCACGCCGTGCACGGCGATCTGCCCGGGGTCGCCCCGGCCGCGCCCGGCCAGCAGCCACAGCAGCGCGGCCCCGGCGCAGCCGCCGGCGCACGCGGCGACGACCACGGCGAGCGGCGATTCCCAGCCCGCGAGCCCGAGTCCCGTCGCGGTGACGGCGCCCAGCACCGCGCCCGGTGTCACGCCCGTGACCTCGGGACCGGCGAGGGGGTTGCGCAGCGCGGACTGCAGGACCAGGCCCGCCAGGCCCAGGCAGGCTCCCGCGGCGAGGGCCACCAGCGTCCGGGGGAAGCGGAGTTCGAGCAGGATGTGCCGTTCCGTCGCGTCGCCGCCTCCGCCGAGGACCTCTCCCACGACGGCGGGGGACATGCCCCGGCCCGCCAGCAGTTCGGCGCAGGCGCAGACGAGGACGAGCGCGACGAGCATCCACAGCCGCCGGATCATCGCGTCACCCCCGCCGTGCCCGGTACGGAGCCGGAGGACGCCGCCCGGCCGCCCCGGGCCCTCGGCACCCTCGGCTTTCCGGCGCCCCGAACCCTCGGCACCCTCGGCTTTCCGCCGCCCGACCGCAGCAGGGCGACCCCGGCGGGCACGCCGAGCAGGGCCGTCCAGGCGCCGGCCGGTGTCTCCACGGGCGCCAGCGCGAG
Organism: Streptomyces sp. NPDC006134; assembly: GCF_040628835.1. NCBI lineage: Bacteria > Bacillati > Actinomycetota > Actinomycetes > Kitasatosporales > Streptomycetaceae > Streptomyces > Streptomyces sp. NPDC006134. The sequence continues at coordinate 2,361 of NZ_JBEXTV010000017.1, forward strand.
CCGGGCCGGGACGTCGGCGACGGCCACCACGGCCGCGCCCCACGCCGCCGACCAGGGCAGCCATCCCACCGCGTCGGCACCGGGGGCCAGGCGCCGGGCCAGGTGCGGGGCGAGGAACCCGACCCACGCCACCGGGCCGCACACGGCCGTCACCGGTGCGATCAGGACGACGGCGATGCCCAGCGCGGCGAACCGCGCCCGCTGCGTGCGCACCCCCAGCGCCTCGGCGTCCTCGTCGCCGAGCCGCAGCACCGACAGCACCGGCGCGCACAGCACCAGCGCGGGCACCGCGACCAGCAGCCAGGGCCACAGCCCGGTGACGTCGTCCCAGGTGCGGGCGGAGAGCGAGCCGAGCAGGTAGCGGTAGACGATCTGGAGGTCGAGCTGGTCGGCCATCACCATGAGGACGAGCAGCGCGGCCTGCAGCGCGGCGGCGACCGCCGCCCCGGTCAGCAGCACGGCGGACGGGCTGCGCCCCAGTCCCGCGGCGAGCAGGGTGAGCCCGCCGCCCAGGACCGCCCCGGCGATGGCGAGCAGCGGCTGGACGGCGGCCGGCAGGGACACCGCCAGCACCAGGGGCGCGGCGACGCCGAGCGCGGCCCCCGACGAGACCCCCAGCATCTCGGGGACCGCCAGCGGATTGCGCAGCGCCTCCTGGAGCACGAGGCCCGCCGCTCCCAGGCAGGCGCCGGCGAGCAGCGCCAGCACCAGCCGGGGTACGCGGAGTTCGCCGACGACGATCCCGGCGAGCGTGGAGTCCCCCTCCAGCAGGGCGCCGGGCAGCCGGTGCAGCGGGACGTACGGTGTCCCCAGGCTCAGCGAGCAGCAGGCCGCCGCGGCCAGCAGGACGGCCAGGACCGGGAGTTGCCGCCTCCACCCGGACCGGCGCCCGCCCGTTCCCGTGTCCGGGGGCGTCCCCGCCGCCCCGGCCCGTGGCGTGGTCGGCGCGCTCATCGCAGCGCGGCCGTGGCCTCGTCGAGCACGAGGCCCAGCGAGCGGGTGCCGCGTCCCTTGGCCCACACCTCGGGGTCGACCTCGTGGACGTCTCCGTTCCGTACGGCCGGGATCTTCCCCCACAGCGGGTTCTCCGACAGCTTCTCCGACAGCTTGCCGTCCGCGTCGCCGAAGCTGATCGTCTCGACGAACAGCACGTCGACGTCGGCCGCGAGGATCTCCTCCAGGCTGTAACTGCCCTCCACGCCGCGGGACTTCCAGGGGTAGTGGGCCAGCTTCGGGAACAGGCTGGCGGTCACGTCGGTCTCCGGGGTGGCGACGCCGAAGTTCTCGTCGCTGCCGTAGATGACGAGGGCGGTCTTCTCGCTCCTGGACCGCTCGGCCCGGGCGAGCTTGGCGCGGAAGGCCTTCTCGGCCTTCTCGCCCTCGGCGGTGCGGCCGGTGAGGGCGGCGACGTCGCGCAGGTAGCCCACGCTGTCCTGCCAGGTCTCGGGCTGCATGGGCCAGAAGGTGGTGGCGTCCTTCAGGGCCGGGGCCAGTTTGCCGTGGGTGTCCTCCAGGCCGATCACGAGATCGGGCTTGTGGGACAGGATCGCCTCCACCTCCGGGGCGATGAACCCGCCGGGGACGACGTCGATCCGCGCGGCCTTCTCCTTGCCGAGGAAGCCGGGGTGGGCGAGGAGCGCGTTGTTGGTGGCCGTGGGGGTGATGCCCAGCTCGGTCAGGATGTCGTCGCAGAGCGCGAAGAGGCACACGATGCGCCGCGGTTCCTTCGCGAGGGAGATCTTCACCCCGTTGGCGTCGGTCAACTGCCGGGTGGCCTTGATCGGTTCGACGGTGACGTCGGTGGTGCCGCCGCCCGCGGCGGGGCTCTGCTCACTCGCGGGTTCGCCGGAGGCGCCGCATCCGGTCAGTACGACGGCGGCGGTCGCGGCGGCGATCCAGGCGCGGACGGATCTCGACGGGGAGCGCAGCATCGGGTGCCCTCGCTTCTTCCTCATGGACTGCTCACGAGGACTGCCCGCACGGGCCGTTCCTCGCGGACTGTTCTCTTGGACCTGGGACGCAGCCGAAGATACATGATAATCGTTTTCATAAGTCCGCTGTTTGTGCACACAAGACCGCTGTTCGTGCACACAAGGCCCCTGTCCGTGTTCACAAGCCCGCTGTCCGTGTTCCCGGCCGCTCGCCGCGCCGGCGAGGGAGGCACCCGATGACCGCCGAACCACTCCTGTACGTCTCCGACCACGTGGCCGGATCCGTCGTCGCGCTGACCGTGCCGGACGGGACGGAGGCGATGCGCCTCACGGGCCGTCACCTCTCCGAGCACGCCGGGTTCCTGGCGCTGCCGGGTGGCCGGGTCGCCTGCGTCGACGACCGCAGGGGCGAGCTGCTGGTCCTCGACCCGGCCGCCCGCGCACTGGTGGAGGCGGCGGTCCCGGTCGCCGTGCCGGCCGAGCACCTGGCCTGCGACCCGTCCGGCAGGTGGGTGGCCGTCACCACCGGCCTCGGCCGCGACGACCGGCCGTGGTCGGACGTGCTGACCGTCGCCGACCTGGCCACGGGGGAGGCGGTCCGGGTACGCACGCGCGCGGGGGAGCCCGGGGTGACGGTCCTCGGAGGCGAGGCCCTCGGGCAAGAGGCCCCCGAGGGCGCGGATGCCGCCGGTGAGGGCCCGCTCGTCGTCCTGCGGCACCGCGAGCCCGGCGCACTGGCCGTCCACCGGTTCGCCGACCTGCTCGCCGCCCCGCCCGGCTGCCCGCACGTCACGCCCCACGCGCACCTGCCCCTGCCGGACGACGGCCACGGAGACGCTCAAGACCCCCTCACCGGGCGCGTGTTCGCGGCCACGGGCGAGGGGGTGCACCGGGCGCGCCGCGCGGGCGGCACACTCGTCCCGGAGCCGGCGATCCCCTGGGGTGCGCCCGCCCGGGGCTGGTACCTGCGGCTCGACCCGCGACGACGGGCGCTGTGGTCGACGCTGCGGGGCGGGCCGCCGGACCCGCTGCGGTGGCCGGAGTGGACCAACCGGGCGTGGCGCCACGACCTGGACACGGGCCGCACGACGCTCACGGACCTCGGCCCGGGCCTGGTCTTCCGGCTGGCCCCGGCCGCACACCACACCGCGTTCACCCGCGTCCACCCCGACGGCGACGAACTCCTGCTCCTGCGGGACACCGGCGGAACCGTCCGCCGCGTCCCGCTCCCCGCCATGGACGGCGCCCCGCGCCGCGGCCGTACGCCGTGGGAGGGTGTCCAGCGCCGCGCGGTGGCCGCCTCGCCGGGCGCGGACTGGGTCGCCGTCACCCGCGGGGGCCACGGGGAGATCCACGTCGTCGACGCCGTGACGGGCTGCGAGGCGGCCCGCCTGGAACCGGGCACGCCACTGCACCACGGCGGCCACGTGATGCTGCGCACCCGGGCCGACGGGGCGGAGGGCGATCCGGTGGGCCGGTGAACACCCGCCGCCCGCCCTTCCCGCGCTCACCACGGCACCGGGGCGAGCGCGGGAAGGGCGGGCTGTGCGCGACCGCGGTGCCGCCAGGGGTGAGGAGCGGTGGCGCCGGGGGTGAGGAGCGGTGGCGCCGGGGGTGAGGAGCGGTGGCGCCGGGGGTGAGGGGCGGTGGCGCCGGGGGTGAGGGGCGGTGACGTTGGAGGTGAGGGGCGGTGACGCCGGGGACGAGGAGGGGCGACGCCGGGCCGCGATCTTGCCAGGGGGCTTAATGCGTATTATGTGCAAGTGCACGACTACAGCATCAGGCCGGCAGGGCCCCAGGACATAGACGCCGCCCGAGCCGTCATGCTCGACACCGTCTACCACGACTTCGGCACCGGGTACGTGCCCCGCTGGCACGGCGACATCGTCGATCCGGTCGCCGCCTACCTCGCCCCGCCGCGCCACACCCTGCTCGTCGCGCTCGGCCCCGGCGGCGAGGTCGTCGCCACCGGCGCGCTCGACTCCCGAGGCCCCGCCCACCCGCCGAACCCGCGGCACGTCGCCGAGCGCTTCCCCTCGGGAGAGACCGCCCAGCTGCGCCGGATCTACGTCCGGCCGGAGCACCGCAGGCGGGGGCTGGCCCGGCGGCTGGTCGAGGAACTGCTGGCGTTCGCCGAGGCGGACGGGGGCTACCGGGCCGTCTACCTGCACACGGACCCGTCCGTGACGGGGGCCGAGCCCTTCTGGCGGTCGCTCGCCAAGGTCGTCCACGACGAGCGTGAGGACCCCGGCGGCGGAAACGGTGTCGTGCACTTCGAGGTGCCGATGGGACGGGGGCCGGTGGCCGGAGCGCCGGCCGGCGGGAGGCCGCCGGGAGGGGCCCGGTAGCTGGAAATGATTGTCATATAGGCTGTCGTTCACGATCTTCCGACCCCCTCCAGGACCATGCATCCCCACGTTCGCCTCCGGCTGCTTCCCGCGCTGATACTCGCCCCCCTCCTCACCGTCACCGGCTGCTTCGCCTCCGGCGGCGACCAGTCGTCCGGTGAGGACGCCGGGGGTGACGGCTCCCGGCTGCGGGTCGCCCTCGCCTTCCCGCCCGCCGAGAACCTCTCGCCGTACGGCGCCGACGCCACCCTGCTCAGCCGGCTCGGCGTCACCGAGGGCCTGACCACGCTCGACGCCAACGGCTCCGCCGCCCCCGCGCTCGCCCGGTCCTGGCGCCGGGAGAACGACCGGACCTGGGAGTTCACCCTGAGGGAGGCCGCCTTCCAGGACGGCACCGACGTCACCCCGGCCGCGGTCGCCGCCTCCCTCACGCGGGCCACCCGGGCCAAGCCCGCCCCCGCCGCCCTGTCCGGCGTCACGCTCACCGCCCGGGCCGACGGCGACCACGCCGTACGCGTCACCACCACCGAGCCCGACCCCGTGCTGCCCCTGCGGCTGTCCAGCCCCAGCCTCGCCGTGCTGTCCCCGAAGGCGTACGGCAAGGACGGGAAGGCCGACCCGGTCGGCACCGCCACCGGGCCCTTCGAACTGACCGAGGTCAACGGCTCCAGCTCGGCCACCCTCGCCCGGTTCGACGCGTACTGGGGAGGCCGGGCCCAGGCATCCGGCATCGACGCCCGGTTCATCGCCGACGGCACCGCCCGCGCCAACGCCCTGCGCACCGGAGAGGTCGACATCGCGGAGGCCGTACCGGTCTCCCAGGCCGCCACCCTGGACAAGGCCACCCGGCGCGACACCGCCACCACCCGCACCACCAGCCTGCTGCTCAACGCCTCCTCCGGACCGTTCGAGGACCCGAAGCTGCGCGCCGCCGCCCGCGCGGCCGTCGACACCTCCGCCCTCGCCAAGGACGTGTACGAGGGGTACGCCGACCCCGGCGCCGGCATCTACGGACCCGCCGTGACCTGGGCCGAGGGCAAGCGGAAGCAGCCCGTGGGCCGCGCCGGGGCCGGCCGGCCCGACGGGCGGACGATCACCCTCGCCACCTACGACAACCGGCCCGAGCTGCCCGAGGTCGCCCAGGTGGTCGAGCAGCAGCTGGAGAAGGCCGGGTTCGAGGTGAAGCTGGAGGTACGCGAGTACTCGCGGCTGGAGAGCGACGCGCTGGCGGGCAGGTTCGACGCCTTCGTCCTCGCCCGCAACAGCCTCCTGGACACCGGTGACCCCGTCGCCGTCCTCGCCGGCGACTACACCTGCGACGGCGGCTACAACATCGCCCAGCTGTGCGACCCGGACGTCGACCGGGCCGTCGCCCGCGCCGAGGGCATCGCCGACCCGGCCGGACGGCAGGACGCCGCCATGGCGGCCGAGGCGGAGATTCTCGGCACCGACGCCGTCGTCCCCCTGGTCCACCAGCGGATCATCACCGGCGTCGGCACCTCGGTGAAGGGTGTGCTGCTCGACCCGTACGAGCGCACCCTCGTCGGCGTGGGAACGCGGCGCTGACCCATGCGACAGCAGGTGACGGCGCTCCTGTGGCGGGCCGCCATCGCGGCGGCCCTGGTGTGCGGGATCGGGCTGCTGCCCTGGCTCACCCGCACCGATCCGGCACTGACCGTCCTCAAGGCCCGCTCCGCCGACCGCGACCCCTCGCCCGAGGTGCTGGCCGCCATCCGCGACCAGCTCGGACTCGACGGCGGCCCGCTGCACCTGCTCGGGCAGTGGCTCGGCGGGCTCGCCCACGGCGACGCCGGGCGGTCGTGGATCTCCGGGTCCGCCGTCCTGCCCGACGTCCTCCAGGCGCTCGGCGCCTCCCTGCTGCTGATGGCGGCGGCCCTCGTGGTCGCCGCCCTCACCGCCGCCCTGGTCTGCGCCCGCACCCTCCGCAAGGGCGCCCGCCGGCAGCTTGGCGGGCGGCGCGGCGGCGGCACCCTGTCCGCCGCCTTGGCCGCGCTGCCCGAGTTCCTCACCGCCTCCGTGCTGGCCACCGTCGTCGGCGTACAGCTCGGCTGGCTGCCCGCCCTCGGCTGGTACGGGCCGCGGTGGACGGTGCTGCCCGCGCTCGCCCTCGGCGTGCCCGCCGGAGCCGTCCTCGGACGCCTCCTCGACGACCTGCTGCCCGGCGCCTTCGGCGAGCCGTGGGCCCGGGCCGCCGCCGCCCGCGGCCTGCCCGGCCGCCGCATCGCCCGCCAGGCGCTGCGCCGCTGCCTGCCCGCCCTGCTGCCCAACCTCGGCCTGTTCGCCGTCGGCCTGACCGGCGGCGCCGTCGCCGTCGAGCAGATCTTCGACATCCCCGGCCTGGGCCGCACCACCCTCCAGGCCGCCCTCGCCCAGGACCTGCCCGTCCTCCAGGCCGGCACCCTCGCCCTCGTCGTGCTCGCCGCCCTCGCCGCCGGTGCCGCCCGCCTCGCCGCCCGCCTCCTCACCGGCCCCGCCCTGCGCGAGGGTGCCCTGCCCACCCTGCACCGGCCCGCACCGCCTGCCCGCCGCGTCCTGCCCCTCCTCCACGGCGCCGTCCTGCTCGCCGTCGTCGTCCTCGGCCTGCCCCGCGACCCGCTCGCCGTGCACACCGGCGACCGCCTGCGGCCCCCGTCCCCCGCCCACCCCTTCGGCACCGACGCCCTCGGCCGCGACCTGCTCGCCCGCGTCGGCCACGGCGCCCTCGACACCCTGCTGCTCGCCCTCGCCATCACCGCCGCCTCCCTCGTCCTCGGCGTGCTGCTGGGCCTGCTGCCCCGGCTGTCCGGGCCGCTCGCCGACACCGTCAACGCCGTGCCGCCCGTCCTCGCCGCCCTCCTCGTCACCGCCGTCGCCGGCAGCGGACCGGCCACCCCCGCGCTCGCCGTGACCGCCGTCGGCTGGGCCGCGCTCGCCACGCACACCTCCGCCCTGCTCCGGCAGGAACGCGCCGCCCCGCACGTGCTGGCCGCCCGCGCCCTGGGCGCGAGCCGCCGGCACCTGATGCGCCGCGTGATCCTGCCCGCGATCCTGCCGCCCGTCGTCCGCCACGCCCTGCTGCGCCTGCCCGGCGTCGCCCTCTCCCTCGCCTCCCTCGGCTTCCTCGGCCTGGGCGCCCAGCCGCCGTCCCCCGAGTGGGGCCTGCTGCTCGCCGAGAACCAGCCCTACGCCGAACGCGCCCCCTGGGCCGTCCTCGCCCCCGCCGCCGTCCTCGCCCTCCTGGGCGCGCTCGCCGTCACCGCGGCCGGCGGGCTGCGCGGGCCGCGCCGGCGGCCACCCGGGCCCGCGGCCACCGCCGTCCCGGACCGGACGGAGACCGTCAAGGAACCGGCGGGAGTGCGATGACCGCCGCCCCCACCGGCCTGCCCCCGGCGTCCGGGCGCACCCGCCTCTCCCCGCTGCTGCGGCTGCTCGTCCTCACCCAGCTCGCCTTCAACATCGGCTTCTTCGCCGTCCTGCCCTTCCTGTCCGAGCACCTCGGCCGGACGGTCGGCATGGCGGGCTGGCTGGTCGGGTTCGTGCTCGGGCTGCGCACCTTCAGCCAGCAGGGGCTGTTCGTGGTGGGCGGGGCCCTGGCCGACCGGTACGGCGTCCGGCCCGTGGTGCTCGCCGGGTGCGTGCTGCGGATCGCCGGGTTCGTCTGGCTCGGGTACGCCGAGCGGACCTGGGCGGTCATCGGCGCCGTCCTGCTCATCGGGTTCGCCGCCGCGCTGTTCTCGCCCGCCGTCGAGTCCGAGGTGGCCCGGCAGGCGGTCCTCTGGGAGGAGGCCGGCGGCGGCTCCCGCACCCGGGTGCTGGCGCTGTTCACGGTGGCCGGGCAGGCCGGGGCGTTCACCGGGCCGCTGCTGGGCGCGCTGCTGCTGGCGGTGGACTTCCGCACGGCGTGCCTGGCCGGCGCCGGGATCTTCGTGCTCGTCCTCGCCGGGCACGCCCGGCTGCTGCCGCAGCACCTCCCCGGGCGGGCCCGTACGCGGGCCCGGGGCGGGGCGCGGCTGGTGCTGCGCAACCGCCGCTTCCTGGCGCTGTGCTGCGCGTACGGCGCCTATCTGCTCGCCTACAACCAGCTCTACCTCGCCCTGCCCGCCGAGGTGGAGCGCGCCACCGGCTCCCAGGCGCCGCTGGCGTGGCTGTTCGCGCTGTCCTCCCTGCTGGTGGTGACCGCGCAGCTGCCCGTCACCCGCTGGGCGGGCGAGCGGCTGACGCCGCGCCGCTCCATGGCGGCCGGACTGGCGCTGATCGCGGCCGGGTTCGCGGCCGTGGCGGCGGCGCGGCCCGCCGGGTGGACGGGCGCGGCGGGGCTGCTGCCCGCCGCCGGGTTCGTCGTCCTGCTCACCGCCGGGCAGATGCTCGTCGCGCCCGTCGCCCGCGCCTGGGTGCCCGACCTCGCCGAGGAGGGCCGGATCGGGCTGTACACGGGGGCGCTGTCGTCGGTCTCCGGGATCGTCGTGCTGCTCGGCAGCTCGGCGAGCGGCACCCTGCTCGACAGCGGCCTGCCGCCCGCCGTGCCCTGGCTCGTCCTGGCCGCCGTACCGCTCGGGGCGGTGGCGCTGCTGCCGCGCCGGAGGTGAGGCGGGTCAGTCCCGGACGGCCTCGTGCACCAGCCGCTTGAGGTCCCGGTGGACCGTGTGCGACGACCTCGGCCGCACCTGCGTCATGAACTGCACGGTCAGATCACGGCCGGGATCGACCCAGAAGGTGGTCGTCGCCACCCCGCTCCAGCCGTACGTGCCGAGCCCGGACGGGGCCTGCGTGCGGGCGGGGTCGATCACCACCGAGACGCCGAGGCCGAAGCCGACGCCGTCGTTGCCGGGCTGGTCGTGGGCGGGGCGGCTGCCGAAGGCGCGCAGGTCGGCGCCGCCGGGCAGGTGGTTGCGGGTCATCAGGTCCACCGTCCCGGCGGCGAGCAGCCGCACGCCGTCGAGTTCGCCGCGCCGCCGCAGCATCTCCATGAACCGGTGCCAGTCGTACGCGGAGGCCACCAGGCCGCCGCTGCCGGACAGGAACCGAGGCCGGCCCCGCAGCGGCAGCCCCGGGACCGGCTCGATGCCGCCGTCGCCGGTCTCGCCGTACAGCTCGGCGAGCCGCCCGGCCTGCTCGTCCGTGACCTGGAAACCGGCGTCCGGCATACCGAGCGGGCGGAAGATCCGCTCGGCGCAGAACACGTCGAGCGGCTGCCCCGACACCACCTCCACCAGCCGTCCCAGGACATTGCTGGCCACCGAGTAGTTCCACTGCGTGCCCGGCTCGAACTGGAGCGGCAGGCTCGCGTACAGGTCGACCGTCTCGGCCAGGTCCGCGCCGGGACGCACCGACGACTCCAGCCCGGCCGCGCGGTAGAGGGCGTCGACGGGGTGGGAGTGGTAGAAGCCGAAGGTCAGACCGGCTGTGTGGGTCATCAGATGCCGTACGAGGACCGGTCCGGAGGCCGGGCGGGTGGTGACGCCGGTGCCGGAGCCGCCGGTGTACACCCGGGGCGCGGCGAAGGACGGGACGTACCGGCCGACCGGGTCGTCCAGCGACAGCCGCCCCTCCTCCACCAGCATCAGCGCGGCGACCGACGTCACCGGCTTGGTCATGGAGTAGATCCGCCACAGCGTGCCGGCCTCGACGGGCAGGGCGGCGGCCACGTCCCGGTGCCCGTGGACGGTGAGGTGGGCGACGCGCCCGCCGCGGGCGAGCGCCACGAGGAACCCGGGCAGGCGCCCTTCGCCGACCAGGCGGGCGAAGTGCCCGTCGAGACGCTCCAGCGCTTCCCGGTCCAGCCCCGCCTCGTCCGGTTCGACCTCTTGCCGCAGCAGTGCCATCGCTCTCCTCCGTCACGTTCGTCGAGGTGAGGTCCGGCCTACCCAGCCCGGACGGCGTCAGACCTCATGGCGCTCGGGGTCTTCCCCGTGCGTGCCCGTGCGCCCGTGAGCAGCTGCTGACCGCACAGAACGACGAGCAGCCTTCCCCGTGCGTGCCCGCGCACCCGAGGCGGGCCGGACGGCGGGAACCCGTGCCTGCGGGCGCCCGGTACCACGATCAGCGCCGGCGGCATCAGCAGCAGCACGCTCCACGGGAACGCCGTCACGCCGAACAGGGCCGGCGGTACACCGCCGGCCGCCCCGCCACCCGCCATCACCGCGTTCCACCGGTGACAGCGCCACCGGTACGCCGGTCATGACGATCACGACGACCGCCACCGCCCGGCCCTGGAGCTCTGCCGGCACCGGCCACCGGGCACACCCGGCCGACGGCGCCCGGGCCGGTCCGGCCGGGTGTGCCCGCCTCGGGACCCGTTCACACCGGGGCCGGCGCTCGGCGCGGGCAGCGGACCCGCCGGAAGGGTCCCGGTGAGGCCGGTGACGACGACGGCGGTGGCCGGGGCCGGCAGGGCCGGCCAGGGCGGGGAACCGGCCGCCGGTGCCGCCGACGGCCGCATCGAAGAGGCGCGTGCGCTCACGCCGGGCAGGGCGGCCCCTGACACCGGTGCCGGATTCAAGCCCTGCCGAGGGAGCGGCCGTGGGGACTGAACCTCCGTCATCTCCGCCTGACGCCGCTAGGGTTGATCCACGTCCGCCGACGACCGGCGGGGCCTACGGACGACGGGGGAGTGCGCGGCATGATGGATCCGATCTCGCTGGGCGCCATCGGGGCGGTGCTGGCGGCCGTCGGGTCGGGCATGGCCAACGAGGCGGGGAAGCGGGCCTGGGAGTCGGCCGGCGCCCTGGTCCGCCGGATCGCCGGCCGGGAGGTGCCCGCCCCCGCCACGCCCGGCCAGCTCGACGACGTGACCCGGCTGCTGCACGACCGGCTGCGCGCCGACCCGCACCTCGCCCTCGCCTGGGCCTCGTTCGCCCGCGACGTCCGCACCCCCGCCCTCCTCGCCGCGCCGGACCGCCCCTGCCTGCCCGCCGCGCCGCGCTTCTTCACCGACCGGCAGCAGGCGCTGAAGCAACTCGACAAGGAGGCCACGCGCCCCTACGACGGCCGCCCCCGGCTGGCGCTGCTGCACGGCCCCGAAGGCATCGGCACCAGCGCCCTCGCCGTCCACTGGGGCTGGCGGCAGACCGCCCGCTTCCCCGACGGCCAGCTCCACGCCGATCTGCGCACCCTCGCCCCCGAGGCCGCCGCCGCGACCCTGCTGCGCCGGCTCGGCCTGCCCGAAGAGGAGATACCCCCGGCCGCCGAGGACCGCACCGCCCTGCTGCGCCGCACCCTGGCCGGCCGGCGGCTGCTCCTCGTCCTCGACCACGCCGGCTCCGCCGCCCAGGTGCATCCGCTGCTGACCGCGGCGCCCGGCGTGTTCACCCTCGTCGTCGCCCGGCACCCGCTCACCGGACTCGACGCCCTGCGTGTCCCCGTCGGGCCGCTCCCGCGCCGGGACGCCGTACGGCTGCTCACCGACCTGGCCGGCAAACCGGCCGTCGCCGCCGCCCGTGCCACGCTGCCCGCCCTCCTCGACCGCTGCGCCGGCTCGCCCTATGCCCTGCGCGCCGCCGCGCCCCGCCTCACCGACCCGCCGCCCGCGCCCCCGGAGGTCCCCGCCGTGCCCGACAGCGACCCGGTCCGCGCCGCCGCCGAGGACTCCTACCGCCGGCTCACCCCCGGCGCCGCCCGCCTCTACCGCCTCGCGGGCGTGCACGACTGGCCCGCCCTGGACGCCGCGGCCGCCGCCCGCGCCGCCGGCACCGACGAGAGCGAGGCCGCACGCCACCTGGACGAACTCACCGACGCGCTGCTCGTCGAACGCACCGACGCCGGCCGCCACCACTACCGCCCCGCGGTCCGCGCCCACGCCGAGCACACGGCCGCCGCCACCGACGGCATCGCCGCCTGCTCGGCCGCCGTCACCCGCGTCGTCGCGTACTACCGGGACCTCGCCGTGGGAGCGGCCCGGGCGGCGCTCCCGGAGAGCTGGCGGGTGCCCTCGGCACCATCCCCGGTGACTTTCCCGGACCGGGGCGCGGCCGTCGCGGCCCTCGCCGCCGAGGCGCCCAACCTCGTCCAAGCGGTGCGCGCCGCCGACGAGTTCGGCGACCGGGACACCGTCGTCCTCCTCTGCCGGGCCCTCTGGCCGCTCCAGCTCAAGGCCGGCCACCACGACGTCCTGCTGCCCGCCCTGCGCACCGGCGCCCGCACCGCCGACGCCCACTGCCCCGGCACCCGCGCGGCCGGAGCACTGCACGCCCAGCTCGCCCACACCCTCACCGAGCTGCGCCGCTGGGACGAGGCCGAGGCGCAGGCGCTCGCCGCCGCGCGGGACGAACGGGCCGCCGGGCACGTGCGCGGCCACGCCTCCGCGGTGGAGTTCCTCGGCCTGCTGCGGCTGCGGCAGTGGCGGTTCGAGGAGGCCCACGCCTGCTTCGACGAGGCCGGCGGCATCCTCGACGCCCTCGGCCCCGGCGACGAGGGCGCCGCCGACCTCCCGCGCGCCCGCGCCCTGCTGGACCGCCACCGGGGCCGCGCCCTGCGCGGCCTCGGCCGCCGGACGGAGGCGGTGGCCCGCCTGGAGAGCGCCCTCGCCTTCTTCCGCGACAGCGGCGAGGCATACAACACCGCCCGCACTCTCACCGACCTCGCCGAGACCCACCTCGACGGCGGTGCGGCCGACACCGCGCTGCCGCTGATCGACGAGGCGCTCGCGGCGCTCGCGCGGGAGAACGCCGCGTATCACGTGGCGGGGCTGCGGGCGCTGCGGGAGCGGTGTGTGAGAGGGATGTGAGGGGCATGAGGGGCATGAGGGAGGGGCGCGGAGCCACCCAATATGCCCGCCCGGTGTGCCCGCCCGGTGTGCCCACCTGGTGTGCCCGTCTGGTGTGTCCGTCTGGTGTGCGGCTCGGAAGGCCCTCACCGCCTCATCGGACGGACCGTCACCGGGTGCGCGGTGCCGCCCGTGCGGATCGTCAGCCCCCGGCCGGTCAGTTCCTCCAGCGCCCTGCCCGCCGCGAGCCACGCGTGCAGCGCCGAGGCGTACACCGCCGGATCGGCGTCCGCGCCCGGCCCGGCCGTCAGCCGCAGCAGCGCCCCCGCGCGGGTGCGGACCACGCACGTCCCTGGCCCGGTGACATACGCGGCCAACGCACAGTGCGGGAGCCGGGCGAGGACCTCCGCCGTCCACTCGGCGGGGGACCCCAGACGCGGGTCGTCCGGGGAACCGTGGCGGAACACCACGTCGGCCAGGGCGAGCCGGTCGGTCTCGCGCGTGTCCTCGTGGACCGCCGTGTGCGCCTCGCCGGCGTCCGGGGGCGGTGGCGCGTACGGGCCCGCGTACCGGGTCACCGAGACCTCGCCGGTGCCCGTCGGTCGGGTCAGCACCAGCAGGGCCGCGGTGGGGACGGCGGGCTCGTGCGGCGGCAGGGGCAGCGGCTCCAGGCGCGCGGGCCCGTCGGGCTCGGCGAGGCCGATGATGTCGTAGAAGAGGCGCCGCAGCCGGGCCGCCGACTCCCCGGGGACGGAGCTGACGAACCCGGCGGGGCCGGGTGTCGGCCGGTGCTCTTCGACGAGCGCGTCCACCTGGGGGCGCAGGGGGAGCGCCGGGTCCAGGCGGGGTGCCGTGCGCACGAACGCGTGGACGGGCGCGTCCGGGGCGAGCCCGGCCAGGGGAGCGGCGCCCAGCAGGACCGGGGCGCCGAGGGCGGCGGCGTAGTACGTGACCGAGCCGTGGTCGCCGATCACGGCGTCGGCGGCCAGCAGCGCCTGCCGCCAGCCCGTCAGCGGGTCGATCAGCGTCAGCCCGGAGCGGCGGGCCCGGTCCAGCCAGGCCCGGATCTGGCCGGGGCCGTGACCGTGCCAGACGTTGGGGTGCAGCACGGCCGCGAGCCGGTACTCGTCGGCGGGGAACTCCGAGGTCAGGCGGGGCAGCAGGGACGGCAGGACGTCAGCGCCGCCGTCGCCGAACAGCGACTCCGGGTTCCAGGTGGAGCTGAGGACGATCAGCCGCCGGCCGCGGCCCACACCGAGCGCCCGCCGGTAGCGTGCGCGGTACGGGCGGGCCGCCAGTATGCGGTCCCAGCAGGGGTCGCCGGCGAGTACCGCCGTGGGCGCCGCCTCGGGGCAGACGGCGCGCAGCCGCTCGTACTGCTCGGGGTGCGAGAGCACCAGCGCATCGGCCACCGGCCGCCCGTCCTCGCCGAGCAGCCACTCCCGCGACATCCCGAAGACGGGGGCGGGCTTCCGGCTTCCGGCTTCCGGCTTCCGGCTTCCGGCATCCGGCATCCGGCATCCGGCATCCGGCATCGCCAGCCTCTTAGTGTATCCGATGCCGTGTGACAATATGGCCAACTTACCTTTTATTTCCCGGAGTTGGCCGCCGAAGCTCGCCGAGATCGCCAACGAGACCGGCGTCGACACCGCCTGTTCCCACGGCAGGACGGGCACACCGGTCTCCGCCAGCAGCTCCGCGATCCCGCCCCGGAACGCCGACGACCCCGGGCAGGTGGCCAGCACCTGTATCCGGAGGTCGTCGTCGAAGAGGGGTATGACGTCCAGCAGCCGGGTCGCCGCGGTCACGTTGTGGACGACGAGGAGGACCTTGCGGGTGCGCCCCCGCGTGGCCCATCGCGCCGCGTCGTCCCCGACCGGTACCCGTATCCACCCGGCCCCCGCCACGTCCTTGCCCGCCTCCCGCGCCCGTTCGCGTGTACGTGTGTACGCCTGTACGTGCGTACGTGTGTCGTGTGACCGGGCAACGATAGTCAACGGGGCGTGCGGGTCAGACGGTCGCCTTCGTCGTCTCCGTCTCCGGCTGGGGCGCAGTCCGCCGGGGCCGCTCGCCCAGTTCCTCCGTCGGCGTCCGGTGGGTCTCCCGGGCCGAGAGGGCGGCGATCACCGGCGGGACGCACAGGGCCGCCGTGAACAAGGCCACCGCGAACCAGTCGTCGCCGTCCGGACCGGCGATCCGCGCGGCGAAGGTGACCGCGAACCCCGCCACGGCGAAGCCGATCTGCGTGCCGATCGCCACCCCGGACAGCCGGACCCGGGTGGTGAACATCTCGCCGTAGAAGGCGGGCCACACACCGTTGGCGGCGCTGTAGACGACGCCGAAGGCCACGATGCCCAGCAGCAGCGTCAGCGGGTAGGAACCCGTCGAGATCGCCCACAGGTACAGGAACATCGTCACCGCGCTGCCGACGGCGCCGATCAGGAAGACAGGGCGGCGGCCGATGCGGTCGGACAGCACCGCCCACAGCGGGATCGCGGCGAGCGCGGCCAGGTTGGCGAGGGCGCCCACCCACAGCATGGACGAGCGGGACATGCCGACGGAGTCGCCGGTCGCGTACGCCAGCGCCCAGACGGTGAAGATGGTGCTGACCGAGGCGACGAGCGAGCCCGCGATCACCCGCAGGACGTCCGCCCAGTGCTCGCGCAGCAGGATCACCAGCGGCAGCTTCACGACGCCCTCGGTGGCGCTCTGCTGGGTGAAGGCCGGGGTCTCGTCCAGCTTGCGGCGGATGACGTAGCCGACGACGGCGACCGCGACGCTCAGCCAGAACGGGACCCGCCAGCCCCAGGAGAGCAGGTGTTCCTCGGGGAGCGCGGCGATCGGGAGGAAGACCAGGGTGGCCAGGAGCTGGCCGCCCTGGGTGCCGCTGAGGGTGAAGCTGGTGAAGAAGCCGCGCCGGTGCGGTGGCGCGTGTTCCAGCGTCATGGAGTTGGCGCTGGCCTGCTCGCCGGCGGCCGAGATGCCCTGCAGGACCCGGCACAGCACCAGCAGGACCGGGGCGAGGGCGCCGACCTGTCCGCGGGTGGGCAGACAGCCGATGAGGAACGTCGACAGGCCCATCAGGATCAGGGTGAACACCATGATCTTCTTGCGGCCGAGGCGGTCGCCGACGTGGCCGAGGACGAACGCGCCGAGCGGACGGGCGGCGTACGCGACACCGAACGTGGCCAGCGACAGCAGGGTCGCGGTGGCCGGGTCCGACTCGTCGAAGAAGACCTCCGGGAAGATCAGCGCGGCGGCGCTGCCGTAGATGAAGAAGTCGTAGTACTCCAGGGCGCTGCCGATCCAGGCGGCGGTGGCGGCCTTCCTGGGCTGGCCGGGCGGAGCGTCGGGAGCGGGAGCGGGGGCGGGGGCGGGGACGGACACGGCGGCTCCTTAGCGGCTTCGTCGCCTAATTAACCCACTGGGTAGTTAGTAGGGGTTGGCTGGGATGGTGCGCCCACGTGTCCCGGGTGTCAAGGGGTGCGTCCGCGTCGGCCGGACCCGCTCAGTCCGCCGCGCGCTCCGCCGTCAGGTACGCGATCACCATGTCGCCCAGCATGGTGCGGTAGTGCTCGCGCCGGGCGGGATCGACCAGGTCACGGCCGAACAGGGCCCCGAAGGTGTGCCGGTTGGCGACCCGGAAGAAGCAGAAGGAACTGATCATCGCGTGCAGGTCGACCGCGTCGACGTCGGCTGTGAACAGCCCCGACTCCTGGCCCGCCGCCAGGATCCGGCGGATCACGTCCAGCGCCGGCGAGCCGATCTTCCCGAGTTTCTCGGAGGCGGCGATGTGCTCGGCCCCGTGGATGTTCTCGATGCCGACCAGCCGGATGAAGTCCGGGTGCTGCTCGTGGTGGTCGAAGGTCAGCTCCGCCAGCCGCCGGATGGCGGCCACCGGGTCCAGGTGCTCGACGTCGAGCCGCTGTTCGGCCTCGCGGATCACACCGTACGCCCGCTCCAGCACGGCCGTGAACAGCTGCTCCTTGCCGCCGAAGTAGTAGTAGATCATCCGCTTTGTGGTGCGGGTGCGGGCGGCGATCTCGTCGACGCGGGCGCCGTCGTAGCCGGCCCGGGCGAACTCCTGTGTGGCGACGTCGAGGATCTCGGCCCGGGTGCGGGCGGCGTCACGGGTGCGCCCGTGGGGTCGTGCCGGTTCGTCGACGCTGGTCATCGGGTTCCTTCGGCCGCGGCGGGTGGTGCCGGTGATTGTAGAAGGTCGGGACTTCCCCTGGGCGGCGCCCTGCTGCTATGACTAACGTACTGGTTCGTACATTAAGGGGGTTCCCGGTGGCCCAGGACGCCAAGGACTCGTATCTCGTCGGGCTGATCGGTTCCGGCATCGGCCCGTCGCTCAGCCCGGCCCTGCACGAGCGGGAGGCCGACCGCCAGGGCCTGCGCTACCTGTACCGGCTCGTCGACATCGACACGCTCGGCGTCCCGCCCGAGGCGGTGGGCGACCTGGTGCGCGCCGCCCGCGACCTCGGCTTCGACGGGCTCAACATCACCCACCCCTGCAAGCAGCTCGTCCTCGCCCACCTGGACGGGATCGCCCCGCAGGCCGAGGCGCTGGGCGCGGTCAACACCGTCGTCTTCGACGGCGGCCGGGCCGTCGGCCACAACACCGACGTCACCGGCTTCGCCGCCTCCTTCGCCCGTGGGCTGCCCGACGTGTCGCTGGAGGAGGTCGTTCAGCTCGGTGCCGGCGGGGCGGGCGCGGCCGTCGCGCACGCCCTGCTCACCCTGGGCGCCGGGCGGGTCACCGTCGTCGACGCGCGGCCCGAACGGGCCGCCGCCCTCGCCGCCTCGCTCGGCCGGCACTTCGGGGAGGGCCGCGCGGTCTGCGCCGCCCCCGGCCGGCTCGCGGAGCTGACCGCGCGAGCCGACGGCATCGTCCACGCCACCCCCACCGGCATGGCCGCCCACCCCGGCCTGCCGCTGCCCGCCGAGCTCCTCCACCCAGGGCTGTGGGTCGCCGAGGTCGTCTACCGGCCGCTGGAGACGGAACTGCTGCGCACCGCCCGCGCGCTGGGCTGCGCCGTGCTCGACGGCGGCGGCATGGCCGCCTTCCAGGCCGCGGACGCGTTCCGGCTGTTCACCGGGCGGGAACCCGACAGTGCGCGGATGCTCGCCGACCTCACGGAGCTGGCCGGGGCCGGCGCGGCGCCGCCGCGGGCCGCCACCGGACCGCGGCAGGCCGCCGTCACGGCACCGGAGTAGACCGCCGTCCCGGCATCGAAGCAAGCCGTCCCGGCCCGATGCAGACCGTCCCGGCCCGGCACAAGCCGTCCCGGCCCGAAGCAGGCCGTCCCGGCCCGGCACAAGCCGTCCTGGCCCGATGCAGACCGTCCCGGCCCGGCACAAGCCGTCCCGGCCCGATGCAGACCGTCCCGGCCCGGCACAAGCCGTCCCGGCCCGGAACAGAGCCGCCCCGGCCCGGAACAGAGCCCCCGGCCCGAAGCAGAGAGGTACCCGGATGCGTACGTCCATCGCCACCGTCTCCCTGAGCGGATCCCTCACCGAGAAGCTGACCGCCGCCGCCCGGGCCGGGTTCGACGGCGTGGAGATCTTCGAGAACGACCTGCTGGCCAGCCCCCTCACCCCGGAGGAGATCCGCGCCCGCTGCGCCGACCTCGGCCTGACCATCGACCTGTACCAGCCGATGCGGGACGTCGAGGCCGTCCCCGCCGAGGAGTTCGCCCGCACCCTGCGCCGGGCCCGGCACAAGTTCGCGCTGATGCGCCGGCTCGGCGCGGACACCGTGCTGGTCTGCTCCAGCGTCTCCCCGCTCGCCGTGGACGACGACGCGCTCGCGGCCGAGCAGCTCGCCGCCCTCGCCGGCCTCGCCCAGGAGTCCGGCATCCGCGTCGCCTACGAGGCGCTCGCCTGGGGACGGCACGTCAGCACCTACGACCACGCCTGGCGCATCGTCGAGGCCGCCGGCCACCCGGCGCTCGGCACCTGCCTGGACAGCTTCCACATCCTCTCCCGCACCAGTGATCCCGATGACCTCGACGGCATCGAGGTCATCCCCGGCGAGAAGATCTTCTTTCTCCAGCTCGCCGACGCGCCCCGCCTCGCCATGGACGTCCTCCAGTGGAGCCGCCACCACCGCTGCTTCCCCGGACAGGGCGGCTTCGACGTGGCCGGGCTGGTCCGGCGCGTCCTGCGGACCGGCTACACCGGCCCGCTCTCCCTGGAGGTCTTCAACGACGTCTTCCGGCAGTCCGACGCCGGGGCGACGGCCGTCGACGCCCAGCGCTCCCTGCGCGTGCTGAAGGAACAGGTCGGCCTCACCGCGCCGTCCGCGCCCGTCGTCCCCACCGGCGTCGCCTTCGCCGAGCTGGTCACGCCCGACGCCGAACCCGTCGCCGCCCTGCTCGGCGCGCTGGGCTTCGCCCGCACCGCGCGGCACCGCGGCAAACCCGTCGACCTGTGGCAGCGGGGCGAGGCCCGCGTCCTGGTCAACACCGGGCCGGCCGCGCGCCGCGACGGCACCCGCCTCGCCGCCGTCGGCCTGGAGACCCCCGACCCCGCGGGCGCCGCCCGCCGCGCCGAGGCGCTGCTCGCCCCCGTCCTGCCGCGCCGCCGCGCCCCCGAGGACGCCCCGCTGGAGGCGGTCGCGGCGCCCGACGGCACGGAACTGTTCTTCTGCGCCGCGCCGGGCGAGGGCCGGCCCGACTGGCGGTCCGACTTCGCCGGCACCGGGGCCGCGCCCGCGGACGGCGGCGGATGCCGCATCGACCACCTCGCGCTGACCCAGCCCTGGCACCACTTCGACGAGGCCGCGCTGTTCCACCGCAGCGTCCTCGGGCTCAGCCCGCAGCAGGCCGTGGACGTCGCCGACCCCTACGGCCTGCTGCGCAGCCGCGCCGTCACCAACGACGACGGCACCGTCCGCATCGTGCTGACGGTCGGCGCCGCCCCCACCGACGACACCGCGCCCGCCCAGCACATCGCGCTCGCCACCGACGACGTGGTCGCCGCGGCCCGCCGCTTCCGCGCGGCCGGCGGCTCCCTGCTGCCGATCCCCGCCAACTACTACGACGACCTCGCCGCCCGGTACGAGTTCGCCGAGGGGGAGCTGGAGACCTACCGGGACCTCGGCATCCTCTACGACCGGGACGCGCACGGCGCCTTCCGGCACTGCTACACGCACACCGTGGGCCGGGTGTTCTTCGAACTCCTCCAGCGCGACGGCGGCTACCGCGGCTACGGCGCCCCCAACGCCTCCGTCCGCCTCGCCGCCCAGCACGCCGCCCGGGGCTTCACGGGCGGCTGACGGCGCGGCTGACGCCCGCGACGACCGTCGTGGCCAGGATCCAGCCCGTGACGATCAGCAGGTAGGCCAGCCACTGGTGGGCTCCGCGCGGCGCGAACGCCGTCTCCTGCCCGAAGGAGACGACCGGCAGCAGCAGGTCGAGGGTGTAGAACACCGGGTTGAACTGCGGTGCCTCGGACGGCTTGAGCGGTGCGGGGTGCTCCAGGCCGAACGCGGCCGAACCGAGCGCGAGCAGCGTCAGCAGCCAGACCAGGGCCCGCATCGGCCGGAAGCCGTAGCCGACGGTCACGTCCTGGAGATATCCCCACGCGCGCCCGTACCAGGGCAGGGTGCGGCGGTGCCGGCGCTGCTTGGCGAGCTGCACGCGCCGGGCCGCGTCGTCGTCGCCGGTCCGGCGGTAGGCGGCGGTGAGCTGCTCGTAGGCGTAGGGGACGTACCCGTCGCCGTCGCGTTCCAGCATGGGCAGGCGGCGTTCGGCGGGGTGGTGCGGGACGAGCGCCGTGTAGGAGAGGTCGTTCAGGTACACCTCGTCGGGCAGCATCTCCGGGTCGAGGCTGAGGCTGTCGATCCGGGCGCGGCGCAGTCTGAGCGCGCCCTGGACACGCTCGCCGGAGAACAGCCACAGCTCCCCGACGACCGAGCTGGTGGCCCGCAGCGCGACACCGCCGGGCCGGGACAGGGACGCGTGGGCCAGGTCGAGGGTCCCGGGGACGCGGGCGCCCCGGAAGTCGAGCAGGCCCCGGGCGCGCAGGCACCCGGCCGACACGCTCGTCCCGACGACCAGGTTCTGCGCGTCCAGGGCCGTGCCCTCACCCGCGTCCAGGACGGCGTCCCTGAGGTTGAGCTGCCCGGCGACGGAGGCCCCGCTGAGCCGGGCCGCACCGCGCGTGCGCAGCCCGGGGGCCCACAGGTCGGCGCCGAGGACCGCCTGGTTGAGCTGGAGCACCGGCCCCTCGGTGTCCGGCGACGCGTGGATCCGCGCACTCTCCAGGTACACGCTCCCGGCGATCTCCGACCCGGACAGCCGCACCGTCCCGTGGAACCGGGCCCGGGTCATCCGCAGCACGCCGTCCACGCGCACCGCGTGGGCGATCAGTCCCGGCAGGGCGGACTCGCTCAGATTGAGTTCCCGCAGCCGGCAGCCGTAGAGCCGGAGCACCTCATCGAAGTGACAGTGCTTCAGCCACACCGGCTGGTCGATCGTGGCGTACTGGAGATGGAGGCCGCCGGTGATCCGGGCGCCGGAGAGGTCCAGTGAGGGGATCTCGCCGTTCTCCTGGGGTGCGGTGAGCAGGAGCGCGCGCAGCACCGCCGCCCGTACGGTGCGCTCCGGCCCCCAGCCGCCGCCGTCGGCGGCGTCCTCGTCGTCCGCCGTGCGGAAGTCCACGGCCTGGCCGCGGGGAAAGGCCCGCCACACCCGCGCCTCGGCCGGGGTCAGATCGGTGATCTCCATCAGCCGGGACTCTGACGCGCCGGCCGGGGGCTGTCAACAGGCCCCGGCCGACGCCCGTTCAGGGCCGGGTGTTCCACTCCGCGATCACCGGGCGCCCGTGTTCCGTCGACAGCCGGCTCAGCGTCCCCGTCGCCAGCTGGAACAGCCGTCCCTCGGCGGGCGGCAGGCCCAGCCGGCGCGCGGTGAGCACCCGCAGGAAGTGGGCGTGGGCCACCAGGACCACGTCCCCGTCCGCGAGGGCGGGCTCCACGCGGGCCAGCACGCGGTCGGCCCGCGCCCCGACCTGCCCGGGGGACTCGCCGTGCCCTTCGGGACCGGGCGGTACACCGTCCGTCCACAGGTCCCAGCCGGGCCGGGTGCGGTGGATCTCCACGGTGGTGACGCCCTCGTAGGCGCCGTAATCCCACTCGTGCAGATCGGCGTCGGGCACGGCCCCGACGAGGCCCGCCAGGTCGGCGGTGCGCCGGGCCCGGCCGAGCGGGCTGGTGAGCACCAGCGCGAACGGCCGGCCCGACAGGAGCGGAGCCAGGGACTTGGCCTGCTCCTCACCGTGGGGGGTGAGGGGCAGGTCGGTGAAGCTGGTGTGCTGTCCCGACACGCTCCACTCGGTCTCGCCGTGGCGGACCAGCAGCAGATCCCCCACCGCGTGCCTACTTCTTCGCCGACTCGACGGCGTGGCCGCCGAACTGGTTGCGCAGCGCGGCGATCATCTTCATCTGCGGCGAGTCCTCCTGGCGGGAGGCGAACCGGGCGAAGAGGGAGGCGGTGATCGCGGGCAGCGGCACCGCGTTGTCGATGGCGGCCTCCACCGTCCAGCGGCCCTCGCCCGAGTCCTCGGCGTAGCCGCGCAGCTTCTCCAGGTGCTGGTCCTCGTCGAGCGCGTTGACGGCGAGGTCGAGCAGCCAGGAGCGGATGACGGTGCCCTCCTGCCAGGAGCGGAAGACCTCGCGGACGTTGTCGACGGAGTCGACCTTCTCCAGCAGCTCCCAGCCCTCGGCGTAGGCCTGCATCATCGCGTACTCGATGCCGTTGTGGACCATCTTGGCGAAGTGGCCCGCGCCGACCTTGCCCGCGTGGACGTAGCCGTAGGGGCCCTCCGGCTTGAGCGACTGGAAGACGGGCTGGAGGCGGTCGACGTGCTCCTTGTCGCCGCCGACCATCAGGGCGTAGCCGTTCTCCAGGCCCCATACGCCGCCGGAGACACCGGCGTCGACGAAGCCGATGCCCTTGGCGCCGAGCTCGGCGGCGTGCTTCTCGTCGTCGCTCCAGCGGGAGTTGCCGCCGTCGATGACGGTGTCGCCGGGCTGGAGCAGGTCGCCGAGCTCGTCGATGACGGACTGGGTGGCCGCGCCGGCCGGGACCATCACCCACACCGCGCGGGGCGCCTCCAGCTTGCCGACCAGTTCGGTCAGGCTGCTGACGTCGGAGATCTCCGCGTTGCGGTCGTAGCCGACGACGGTGTGGCCGGCGCGGCGCAGGCGCTCGCGCATGTTGCCGCCCATCTTGCCGAGACCGATGAGACCGAGCTGCATGGTTACTTCACTTCCTTGAGATCGCGGTAGGCCGCGACGAGGGCGGCGGTGGACGGGTCGAGACCGGGCACGTCGGCGCCCTCGGTGAGGGCGGGTTCGACCCGCTTGGCGAGGACCTTGCCGAGTTCGACGCCCCACTGGTCGAAGGAGTCGATGTTCCAGATCGCGCCTTGGACGAACACCTTGTGCTCGTAGAGGGCGACGAGCTGGCCGAGGACCGACGGGGTCAGTTCCGCGGCCAGGATCGTCGTGGTCGGGTGGTTGCCCTTGAACGTGCGGTGCGGCACCTGCTCCTCGGGCACGCCCTCCGCGCGCACCTCGTCCGGCGTCTTGCCGAAGGCGAGCGCCTGGGTCTGGGCGAAGAAGTTGGCCATCAGCAGGTCGTGCTGCGCCTTGAGCCCGTCGCTCAGCTCGGCCACCGGCCGGGCGAAGCCGATGAAGTCCGCCGGGATGAGCTTGGTGCCCTGGTGGATGAGCTGGTAGTAGGCGTGCTGCCCGTTGGTGCCCGGCGTGCCCCACACCACCGGGCCGGTCTGCCACTCGACGGGGTGGCCGTCGCGGTCGACCGACTTGCCGTTGGACTCCATGTCCAGCTGCTGGAGGTACGCCGTGAACTTGGACAGGTAGTGCGAGTACGGCAGCACCGCGTGCGACTGGGCGCCGAAGAAGTTGCCGTACCAGATCCCGAGCAGCCCCAGGATCAACGGGGCGTTGGCCTCGGCCTCGGCGTTGCGGAAGTGCTCGTCGACGATGCGGAAGCCGTCGAGCATCTCGCGGAAGCGGTCCGGGCCGATGGCGATCATCAGGGACAGGCCGATCGCCGAGTCGTAGGAGTACCGGCCGCCGACCCAGTCCCAGAACTCGAACATGTTGGCCGTGTCGATGCCGAACTCGGCGACCTTCTCCGCGTTGGTCGACAGCGCCACGAAGTGCCGGGCGACCGCCTTCTCGTCGCCGTCCAGCCCCTCCAGCAGCCACTTCCGCGCGGACGTGGCGTTGGTGATCGTCTCGATCGTGGTGAACGTCTTGGAGGCGACGATGAACAGCGTCTCGGCCGGGTCCAGGTCCCGGACCGCCTCGTGCAGGTCGGCGCCGTCCACGTTGGACACGAAGCGGAACGTGAGGGAGCGGTCGGTGTAGGCGCGCAGCGCCTCGTACGCCATCGCCGGGCCCAGGTCGGAGCCGCCGATGCCGATGTTGACGACGTTGCGGATGCGCTTGCCGGTGTGGCCGGTCCACTCGCCCGAGCGGACCCGCTCGGCGAAGTCGCTCATCTTGTCGAGCACGGCGTGCACGGCGGGCACCACGTTCTCGCCGTCGACCTCGATCACCGCGTCCCGCGGGGCGCGCAGCGCGGTGTGCAGCACCGCCCGCCGCTCGGTGAGGTTGATCTTCTCGCCGCGGAACATGGCGTCCCGCAGCCCGAACACGTCGGTGGCGGCGGCCAGCTCCTGGAGCAGGGCGAGGGTCTCGTCGGTGACCAGGTTCTTGGAGTAGTCGATCCGCAGGTCACCGACGTGCACCACGTACCGCTCCGCGCGGGAGGGGTCCGCGGCGAACAGCTCCCGCAGGTTCGGGTGGAGCATCGCCTCGGCTCGATGGTCCTCCAGGGCGGTCCACTCCGGTCGCCGGGTGAGCTTGGGGGCGTCAGACATGTGCGGGGGTCTCCTTGGCGGCCTCGCCGTTCAGGGCGATGGCGTACATCTCGTCGGCGTCGAGGCGCCTGAGCTCCTCGGCGATGAGTTCGGAGGTGGGGCGGACCTTCAGGGCGAGGGTGCGCGAGGGCTGGCCCGGCAGAGACAGGGTGGCCAGCGGGCCCTCGGGCCGGTCGATGACGATCTCGCCGTTCCCGGTGCCCAGGCGCACGCCCGTGACGACCGGTCCGGCGGTGTCCACCCGCTCGACCGGCACCCGCAGCCGGGCCTCCAGCCAGCGGGCCAGCAGCTCCGCGCTGGGGTTCTCCGGCTCGCTCTCCACGACCGCGGAGGTGATCTCCAGCCGGGCCTGGTCCAGGGCGGCGGCCAGCATCGAGCGCCACGGGGTCAGCCGGGTCCAGGCCAGGTCGGTGTCGCCGGGCGCGTACGAGCGCACGCGGTCCTCAAGCGCCTGGAGCGGGTGCTCGACGGCGTACATGTCGGTGATCCGGCGCTGGGCCAGCGCGCCGAGCGGGTCCTTGGCGGGGTTCTCCGGCGCGTCCACCGGCCACCACACCACCACCGGGGCGTCCGGCAGCAGCAGCGGCAGCACCACCGAGTCGGCGTGGTCGGACACCTCGCCGTACATGCGCAGCACCACCGTCTCGCCGGTGCCGGCCTCGGAGCCCACCCGCACCTCGGCGTCCAGGTGGGAGCGGGTGCGGTCGCGGGAGGTGCGGGCGTGCCGCTTGATGACGACCAGGGTGCGCGAGGGGTGCTCGTGCGAGGCCTCCTCGGCCGCCTTCATCGAGTCGTAGGCGTTCTCCTCGTCCGTGACGATCACCATCGTCAGGACCATGCCCACGGCCGGGGTGCCGATGGCGCGGCGACCCTGCACCAGCGCCTTGTTGATCTTGCTTGCCGTGGTGTCGGTCAGGTCGATCCTCATGGCCTGCGCCAGCTCCGTCCGTCTCGTGCGAGCATCTCGTCGGCTTCCTCGGGTCCCCAGCTGCCCGAGGCGTACTGCGCGGGCCTGCCGTGCGTGGCCCAGTACTCCTCGACCGGGTCGAGGATCCTCCAGGACTCTTCCACTTCCTGGTGACGGGGGAACAGGTTGGCGTCCCCCAGGAGGACGTCCAGGATGAGCCGCTCGTACGCCTCCGGGCTGGACTCGGTGAACGACTCGCCGTAGGCGAAGTCCATCGACACGTCCCGGATCTCCATGGAGGTGCCCGGCACCTTCGAGCCGAACCGGACCGTCATGCCCTCGTCCGGCTGGACGCGGATGACGATGGCGTTCTCGCCCAGCTCCTCGGTGGCCGTCGTGTCGAAGGGGGAGTGCGGGGCGCGCTGGAAGACGACCGCGATCTCCGTCACCCGGCGGCCCAGCCGCTTGCCGGTGCGCAGGTAGAAGGGGACGCCCGCCCAGCGGCGGTTGTCGATGCCCAGCTTGATCGCGGCGTAGGTGTCGGTGGTGGAGGCCGGGTCGATGCCGTCCTCCTCCAGGTAGCCGCGGACCGGTTCGCCGCCCTGCCAGCCGCGCGCGTACTGCCCGCGCACGGTGTGCCTGCCGAGGTCCTCGGGCAGCCGCACCGCCCGCAGCACCTTCAGCTTCTCGGTGAGCAGCGACTCGGCGTCGAAGGAGGCGGGCTCCTCCATCGCGGTCAGCGCCAGCAGCTGGAGCAGGTGGTTCTGGATGACGTCGCGGGCGGCGCCGATGCCGTCGTAGTAGCCGGCCCGGCCGCCGATGCCGATGTCCTCGGCCATCGTGATCTGCACGTGGTCGACGTACGAGCGGTTCCAGATCGGCTCGTACATCTGGTTGGCGAAGCGCAGCGCCAGGATGTTCTGGACGGTCTCCTTGCCCAGGTAGTGGTCGATGCGGAAGACCTGGTCCGGCTCGAACACCTCGTGCACGATCGCGTTCAGGTCGCAGGCGCTGGCCAGGTCGTGGCCGAACGGCTTCTCGATCACCGCGCGCCGCCAGGCGCCCTCCGGCGCGTCGGCCAGCCCGTGCTTCTTGAGCTGCTGGACGACCTTCGGGAAGAACTTCGGCGGCACGGAGAGGTAGAAGGCGTAGTTGCCGCTGGTGCCGCGGGAGGCGTCCAGCTCGTCCACGGCGTCCTTGAGCTGCTTGAACGCGGTGTCGTCGTCGAAGTCGCCGGGGATGAACCGCATGCCCTCGGAGAGCTGCTGCCACACCTCCTCGCGGAACGGCGTGCGCGCGTGCTCCTTGACGGCCTCGTGCACGACCTGCGCGAAGTCCTGGTCCTCCCAGTCCCGGCGGGCGAAGCCCACCAGGGAGAAGCCCGGCGGCAGCAGGCCGCGGTTGGCCAGGTCGTACACGGCCGGCATCAGCTTCTTGCGGGACAGGTCGCCGGTGACCCCGAAGATGACCAGCCCGGACGGGCCCGCGATGCGGGGCAGCCGGCGGTCGCGGGGGTCGCGCAGCGGGTTGTCCCACGCGTCGGCCGGGACGGGGACGACGGGCTGCTCCTTTGCCGCCGGGGCGGCCTCGGACGCCGCCTTCCCGCTCTTTCCGGCTCCCTGGGCCGCCTCGCCCTGCCCGGTGTCGCCGGCGGCCTTCCCGCGCCGCTTGGCGGGCTTGGCCTTCCCGGCCTCGGACGTCTCGGTCGCCGCGGCCTCGCCGGCCGCCGCTTCCGCAAGCTCCTCGCTCATTCCCCGTCCACTCCCTTGCTGTTCAGGGACTTCGTCACGGCGTCGAGCAGGTCCTGCCAGGCCACCTCGAACTTGGCGACGCCCTCGTCCTCCAGCTGCCGCACCACCTCGTCGTACGAGATGCCGAGCCGCTCGACGGCGGCGAGGTCGGCGCGGGCCTGGGCGTAGCCGCCGGTGACCGTGTCGCCCCGGACGTCACCGTGATCGGCGGTGGCGTTCAAGGTGGCCTCCGGCATCGTGTTCACGGTGCCGGGAGCGACCAGCTCCTCCACGTACAGAGTGTCCCGGTATGCCGGGTCCTTCACACCGGTGGAGGCCCACAGGGGGCGCTGCTTGTTGGCGCCGGCACCGGCCAGGGCGGTGAAACGGCCGCCCGAGAAGACCTCCTCGTACGCCTCGTAGGCCAGCCGCGCGTTGGCCAGGGCCGCCTTCCCCTTCAGGGCGAGGGCCTCGTCGGTGCCCAGCAGCGTCAGCCGCTTGTCGATCTCGCTGTCGACGCGGGAGACGAAGAAGGAGGCCACGGAGTGGATGGCGGACAGGTCGTGCCCGGCCGCCCGCGCCTTCTCCAGGCCGGCGAGGTAGGCGTCCATGACCGCGCGGTAGCGCTCCAGGGAGAAGATCAGCGTCACGTTCACGCTGATGCCGGCGCCGATGACCTCGGTGATGGCCGGCAGGCCCGCCTCGGTCGCCGGAATCTTGATCATCACGTTGGGGCGGTCGACCAGCCAGGCCAGCTGCCGGGCCTCGGCGACGGTCGCCTCGGTGTTGTGGGCCAGACGGGGGTCGACCTCGATGGAGACCCGGCCGTCCCGGCCGCCGCTCGCCTCGAACACCGGCTTGAGCACGTCGGCGGCGGCGCGGACGTCGGCGGTGGTCATCATGCGCACCGCCTCGTCGACGGTGACGCCGCGCACCGCCAGGTCGGCGAGCTGCTCCTCGTACCCCTCACCGGAGCCGATCGCGGCCTGGAAGATGGAGGGGTTGGTGGTGACGCCGACGACGTTCTTCGTCTCGACCAGTCCGGCCAGGTTGCCGGACTCGATCCGCTTGCGGGACAGGTCGTCCAGCCAGATGGACACGCCCTCGTCGGACAGGCGCTTGAGTGCTCCCGCGGACGCGGATGCTTCGGACACAGTGATCATCTTCTTTCTGGCGATCGGATCAGCCGCGGGCGGCGGCGAGGGACTCGCGCGCCGCGGCGGCGACGTTCTCGGCGGTGAAGCCGTACTCGGCGAACAGGGTCTTGGCGTCGGCGGAGGCGCCGAAGTGCTCCAGGGAGACGATGCGTCCGGCGTCGCCCACGAAGCGGTACCACGTCAGGCCGATGCCGGCCTCCACGGCGACCCGCGCCTTCACGGACGGCGGCAGGACGCTCTCGCGGTACTCGCGCGGCTGCTCCTCGAACCACTCCACGGACGGCATCGACACCACCCGGGTGGCGGTCCCCTCCGCCTCCAGCAGCTCGCGCGCGGCCACGGCGAGCTGCACCTCGGAGCCGGTGGCGATCAGGACGACGTCCGGGGCGCCGGTGGAGGCGTCCGCCAGGACGTAGCCGCCCTTGGCCGCGTCCGGGTTCGGCGCGTAGGTCGGCACGCCCTGCCGGGTCAGCGCCAGGCCGTGCGGGGCCGGGTGGGTGGAGTGCCGGCGCAGGATCTCCGCCCAGGCGACGGCGGTCTCGTTGGCGTCGGCCGGGCGGACGACGTTCAGGCCCGGGATGGCGCGCAGCGCGGCCAGGTGCTCGACCGGCTGGTGGGTCGGGCCGTCCTCGCCCAGACCGATGGAGTCGTGCGTCCACACGTACGTCACCGGCAGCTGCATCAGCGCGGACATGCGCACGGCGTTGCGCATGTAGTCGGAGAAGACCAGGAAGGTGCCGCCGTAGATGCGGGTGTTGCCGTGCAGGGCGATGCCGTTCATCTCCGCGGCCATGGAGAACTCGCGGATGCCGAAGTGGACGGTACGGCCGTACGGGTCGGCCTCCGGCAGCGGGTTGCCCTCGGGCAGGAACGACGACGTCTTGTCGATGGTGGTGTTGTTCGAGCCGGCCAGGTCGGCGGAGCCGCCCCACAGCTCGGGCAGCACCGGGCCGAGCGCCTGGAGCACCTTGCCGGACGCGGCGCGGGTGGCGACGGACTTGCCGGGCTCGAACACCGGCAGGGCGTCCTCCCAGCCCTCGGGGAGCCGGCCGGCGACCACGCGGTCGAACAGCTCGGCACGGCGCGGCTGGGTGTCGCGCCAGGCGGCGATCCGCTTGTCCCAGGCGGCGTGCGCCTCGGCGCCCCGGTCCAGGGCCTTGCGGGTGTGGGCGAGCACCTCGTCGGCGACCTCGAAGCTCTTCTCCGGGTCGAAGCCGAGGACCCGCTTGGTGGCCGCGACCTCGTCCTCGCCCAGCGCCGAGCCGTGCGCGGCCTCGGTGTTCTGCGCGTTCGGGGCGGGCCAGGCGATGATCGTGCGCATCGCGATGATCGAGGGGCGCCCGGTCTCGGCCTGCGCCGCCTTCAGCGCCGCGTACAGCGCGTGGACGTCGATGTCGCCGTTCTCGGCGGGCTCGATGCGCTGGGTGTGCCAGCCGTACGCCTCGTACCGCTTGAGGACGTCCTCGGAGAACGCGGTGGCGGTGTCGCCCTCGATGGAGATGTGGTTGTCGTCGTAGAGGAAGACGAGGTTGCCGAGCTTCTGGTGGCCGGCGAGGGAGGAGGCCTCGGCGGAGACGCCCTCCTGGAGGTCGCCGTCGGAGACGATCGCCCAGACGGTGTGGTCGAAGGGGGACTCGCCCGCGGGCGCGTCCGGGTCGAACAGGCCGCGCTCGTAGCGGGCGGCCATCGCCATGCCGACGGCGTTGGCGACACCCTGGCCCAGCGGGCCGGTCGTCGTCTCCACGCCCGCGGTGTGCCCGTACTCGGGGTGACCCGGCGTCTTCGAACCCTGCGTGCGGAACGCCTTCAGGTCGTCCAGCTCCAGCTCGTACCCGGCCAGGTAGAGCTGCGTGTACAGCGTCAGCGAGGTGTGGCCGGGGGACAGGACGAAGCGGTCACGGCCCGTCCACTCCGGGTCGGCGGGGTCGTGACGCATCACCTTCTGAAAGATCGTGTAGGCGGCCGGGGCCAGGCTCATCGCCGTGCCCGGGTGGCCGTTGCCGACCTTCTGCACGGCGTCGGCCGCGAGAATGCGGGCCGTGTCGACGGCACGCCGGTCGAGTTCGGTCCATTCGAAGCTGTCCGGTGTCTGCGTGCTCATCTTCAAGAAGTCCTCGATCGGAGCGGGATACCTGGTCTGACGTGTTCAAACTTAAAAGTCAGACTTTTTGAGGGGAAGGTCGGGGTGTGCCAGCCTGTGGTGAAAGTGGGACACCCCCGGGCGCCGCGGCGCCCGTCGAAGCGGCATGAGAAGGACATGACGGACGAAAACATCCCAGGTGGCGAGGGTGACGGCGCCGACGGCGGGACGGGCGACGGAATCAGAACCTTCCCCTTCCCCGCCGACCGGAGCGTCCTCGGCGTCGGCATGCAGATCGGCCCGATGGGCACCGGCCGCACCTGGCACTCCGAGGCGCCGCTGCACCGGGTGCACCGCATCGACTTCCACGTCGTCATGCTCTTCACCGGCGGCCCGGTCCGGCACATGATCGACTTCGCCGAGTACGAGGCCGCCGCCGGCGACCTGCTGTGGATCCGCCCGGGCCAGGTCCACCGCTTCTCACCGGACAGGGAGTACCGCGGAACCGTCCTGACCATGCAGCCCGGCTTCCTGCCCCGCGCCACGGTGGAGGCGGCCGGCCTCTACCGCTACGACCAGCCGCCCCTGCTCCACCCCGGTCCGGCGCAGCGCGCGGCCCTCACCGCCGCCCTCGACCAGCTCCGCCGCGAGTACGAGGACACCACCACGCTGCCGCTCAGCCTGCACACGGCGGTGCTGCGGCACTCCCTGTCCGCGTTCCTGCTGCGCCTGGCCCACCTGGCGGCCAGCTCCGCCGAGGCGGTGCGGCTGAGGCAGGCCGACACCACCTTCACCCTCTTCCGGGACGCGGTCGAGAAGGGCTTCGCCACCAACCACAGCGTCAGCGCCTACGCCGACGCGCTCGGCTACTCCCGCCGCACCCTCGTCCGCGCGGTCCGCGCCGCCACCGGCGAGACGCCCAAGGGGTTCATCGACAAGCGCGTGATCCTGGAGGCCAAGCGGCTGCTGGCCCACACCGACATGCCGATCGGCCGCGTCGGCGCGGCGGTCGGCTTCCCCGACGCGGCGAACTTCTCCAAGTTCTTCCACCAGCACACGGACATGACACCGGCGGCGTTCCGGGCGGAGCTGCGCTGACGGGGCGGTGGGCCGGCCGGCGCCGGGCCGCGGCCAGCCGGGCGGTGCCGGGCCGCGGCCGGGCGGGCGGCGCCGACGGCGAACCGGTGGCGCGCGGCGGCCGGCGCGGTCCGCGCCGGCCGCCTCAGGCGCCCGCTACAGGGCGCTGCCCGCCTTCCACTTCTCCCACGACAGGTTCCAGCCGTTGAGCCCGTTGTCCGCGGCGACGGTCCGTTCGCCGGAGTTCTTCACGATCACCACGTCCCCGAGCAGGGAGTTCATGTAGAACTCGTGGCCGGCCGTGGAGTCGTCGTCCCCGCCCTTGGCGTCCTGCAGGCCGATGCAGCCGTGGGTGGTGTTCCGCTGCCCGAACACCGACGGCGAGGTCCAGTAGTTGCCGTGGATGAAGGTGCCGGACGTCGTCAGCCGCTGGGCGTGCGGGACGTCCGGGATGTCGTACTCCTGGCCGAGCCCCACGGTCGAGGAGTCCATGCGGGTCTCCTTCAGCTGCTCGCTGATCACCATGATCCCGGACCAGGTGGTGTGGTCGGCGTCGCCGCCGGTGACGGCGTAGGTGGCGACCCTCCGGCCCTCCTGCTCGACCGTCATCTTCCCGGCGGCCAGATCGACCGTGCTGATCTGCTTGCGTCCGACGAGGAAGGAGAGGTCCCCGGACTGGACGCCGTACACGCCGCTCGCGGCCTCGACGCCCTGCAGCCGCACCCGCACGGTGACCCTGGTGCCGGGCGCCCAGTACTTCCGGGGGCGGAAGTCCAGCCGCTTGTCGCCGAACCAGTGGCCGGCCACCTCGACGCCGGGGTCGGCGGTCACCGTGATCGCCCGCTCGACGGCGGCCTTGTGCGTCACGGCGTGCGAGAAGGTGATCGACACGGGCATGCCGACGCCGTACAGGCCGCCCGCCCGCGGGGTGACGGTGGCGGTGAGGGACTCCGCGGCCTGCGCCGCCGGACCGCTCCAGCCGGTCAGGGCGACAGCGGCCGGAACCGCACCGAACAGCGCGAGCACCCCGCGCCGGGACCACCTCCCTGGCTGCTGGTCGGGCCGGCTGGGTATGTGGGGGGTGCTCACGGGGTGCCTTTCTGTGACGGTCGACGGCATCTGTGCAGTGTGCACCTTATAACTGGGTTTTCTCTGAGAGGACCCGTCGGCGGCCCACGGGAGCTGTGAGAAATGCGTCAGACATTCCGGGAGAGGCGCCTGGGGAGAGACGTCTGAGAAGCCGACCCGGCCGGTGCCGGTGCCGGTGCCGACCGGCGGGCCGGGGCCTCACCGGTGAGAGGGGTCCGCGGAGTCCGGGCGGGCGGTGTCCGGCCGGGTGGTGTCTTCGGGCCGCCAGCCCAGCGCCCGCGAGATCCCGCGCGCCGCCAGCCGCACCGCCGGCGCCAGCACCGGCACCTGCGCGTCCGGGTACGGCACGACGACCGAGACCGCCGCGGCCACCGCCCCGCCCGGGCCGCGCACCGGGGCGGCCACCGACAGCGCGTCCTCGGTGACCTGGCGCGCGCTGACCGCCACGCCGGTGCGCCGCACCTCGGCCAGGACCCGGCGCAGCCGCGCCGGATCGGTGATCGTGTACGGGGTGAAGGCCGCGAGCGGCCCCGCGCAGTACGCCTCCTGGAGCTTTGGCCCGCCGTGCGCCAGCAGCGCCAGCCCGACCCCGGTGGCGTGCAGCGGCCAGCGCGCCCCGACGCGGATGTGGACACCGACCGCCGACCGCCCCGACAGCCACTCGGTGTAGACGACCTCGTCGCCGTCCCGCACCGCCAGCTGCACGTTCTCGTGCGTCGCCTCGTACAGGTCCTCCAGGTACGGCAGCGCGACCTGCCGCAGCGCCGGCCCGCGCGGGGCGAGCGCGGCGAGCTCCCACAGCCGCAGGCCGACGTGGTACCTCCCGGCCTCGTCCCGCTCCAGCGCGCCCCACGCGGTCAGCGCGCCCACCAGCCGGTGCGCGGTGGTCAGGCTGAGTCCGGCCCGCCTGCTGATGTCCGTCAGGCACAGCGCCGGGTGCGCGTGGTCGAACGCGGCGAGCACGGACAGCAGCCGGTCGGTCGCGGTGGGGGCGGTCATGGCGGCGTCCTTCGGTGGGCGTCCTGCGCGGGGCGTCTTCCGGGCGGGCGAGGCCGTACGGGTACGGGGCGGAGGGTACGGGGCGGAAGGCGCGGCGCAGAAGGTGCGGGGCAGAAGACGCGGCGCAGAGGATGCGGCGCAGAGGGGACGGACGCGCCGGGTCAGCCCAGTCCGGCCTCCGCGATCCGCAGCAGCAGCGCGTGCAGCGTCTCGCGCTCGGCCGGATCGAGCGGCTCCACCAGGTCGTTGGTCACGCGCAGCCCCGCCTCGTCGGTGTCGCGCAGGAACGCGCGGCCCTCGCCGGTCAGGACGACGATCCGGCTGCGGCGGTCGTCGGGGGAGGGGCGGCGCTCGGCGAAGCCCAGCTTCTCCAGGTCGTCGACGAGCCCGACGATCGCGCTGGGGTCGTAGCCGAGCCGGGTGCTCAGCTCCCGTTGCAGCGCGCCCTCGGCCGTGGCGAGGAAGCGCAGCAGCGCGTAGTGGCGCAGGCGCAGGCCCGACTCCTGGAGGAAGGCGTTGAAGAGCTGTCCCGAGCGCAGGCCCAGGCGGTACAGGAGGTAGCCCGTGTCCGCGTGCAGCCCGCGCATCCACGGTTCCTGCGCGTCGATGGGGGCGGGGTTCGCGGTGTGCTGCTGGCGGGCGATGACGGGCTCCCTGGGCGAGGCCCCCGGCGGGGCGGTTGCTGCGGACCGGGCCAGTCTCCCGCATCCGCCGGGCGGCAACAACTATTGACGACAACAATTATTGCTCTTAGCTTCGATCTCGGCTTCGCCCCGCAGCCGCTCCGCCACCGCTCCGCAGATCCCGGCGCCGGGCGCGCGGCCGTACCCGACGTCTCACCAGGGAAGGGACCCCCTCCGTGCCCAGCATCGATCTCACCGGCAAAGTCGCCGTCGTCACCGGCAGCGGCCGGGGCCTCGGCCTCGCCTACGCCCACGCGCTCGCCGCCCACGGCGCGTCCGTCGTCGTCAACGACGTCGACGAGGCCGTGGCCGAGGCGGCCGTGAAGTCCCTCACCGACGCGGGCGGCACCGCCGTCGCCGAGGTCGTCGCGGTCGGTACGAGCGAGGCGGCGGACCGGCTGGTCGGCCGCGCGGTCGCCGAGTTCGGCCGCCTGGACGTCCTGGTCACCAACGCGGGCATCCTGCGCGACAGGGTCCTGTGGAAGATGACCGACGACGACTTCGACGCCGTCGTCACCACCCACCTCAAGGGCACCTTCACCTGCGCCCGCGCCGCCGCCGTCCGCATGCGCGAGCAGGGCGGGGGCGGCACCCTGGTCCTGGTCGGCTCCCCGGCCGGGCAGCGCGGCAACTTCGGGCAGACCAACTACGCCGCCGCCAAGGCCGGCATCGCCGCCATGGCCCGCACCTGGTCCATGGAGCTGGCCCGCGCCGGCATCACCGTCAACGCGATCGTGCCGGTCGCCGCCACCGCGATGACCGAGACCATCCCCGCCTTCGCCCCGTACGTCGAGGCGCTGAGGAACGGCGAGCCGCTCCCGGACGTCCTGCGCAAGGGCGAGGGCTTCGGCACCCCTGAGGACTGCGCGGCCCTCGTCCCCTTCCTCGCCTCCGACGCCGCCCGGGACGTCACCGGCCAGTGCATCGGCATCGGCGGCGACAAGGTGGCCCTGTGGTCCCACCCGCAGGAGGTCAAGGCCGCCTACGCCGACGGCGGCTGGACCCCCGAGACGCTGGCCGCCGCCTGGCCCACCTCGGTCGGCGCCGAACTCCAGACGGTCGGCATCCCCGCGCCCCGGCTCCCGGAGGCGTGATGGACCTCGACGACCTGACCGCCATCGACGTCCACACCCACGCCGAGGTGTCGTCCAAGGGCCACTCCTCCCTCGACGACGACCTGCACGACGCCTCCGCCGTCTACTTCAAGGTCGAAGGCAAGCGGAAGCCGACGATCGAGGAGACCGCCGCGTACTACCGCGAGCGGAAGATGGCCGCCGTCATCTTCACCGTGGACGCCGAGTCCGCCACCGGCACCGCGCCCGTCCCCAACGAGGAGGTCGCCGAGGCCGCCGCCGCCAACGCCGACGTGCTCATCCCGTTCGCCTCCGTCGACCCCTTCCGCGGGAAGGCGGGCGTGAAGCAGGCCCGGCGCCTGGTGGAGGAGTACGGGGTGAAGGGCTTCAAGTTCCACCCCAGCATCCAGGGCTTCTTCCCGAACGACCGCTCCGTGGCGTACGCGCTGTACGAGGTCATCGAGGAGACCGGCGCCATCGCCCTGTTCCACACCGGGCAGACCGGCATCGGCGCCGGGGTGCCCGGCGGGGGCGGCATCCGCCTGAAGTACTCCAACCCGCTGCACGTGGACGACGTGGCCGCCGACTTCCCCCACCTGAAGATCATCCTCGCCCACCCGTCCTTCCCCTGGCAGGACGAGGCCCTCGCCGTCGCCACCCACAAGCCGGGCGTGCACATCGACCTGTCCGGCTGGTCCCCGAAGTACTTCCCGCCGCAGCTGGTGCAGTACGCCAACACGCTGCTGAAGGACAAGGTCCTCTTCGGCTCCGACTTCCCCGTCCTCACCCCCGACCGCTGGCTCGCCGACTTCGCGAAGCTGCCGGTCAAGGACGAGGTCCGGCCGAAGATCCTCAAGGAGAACGCCGCCCGCCTGCTCGGGCTGACGACACCGTAAGGGGCGCCCATGCGCAACGAGGGACTGGGGTCGTGGCCCGCACGCCGGGCCCGCAAGACCCCGCACCGCACCGCCCTGATCCACGGCGACACCACCCTCACCTACGCCGCACTGCACACGCGCACCACCCGCCTCGCCCACGCCCTGCGCGCCCGCGGCGTCCGCCGCGGCGACCGCGTCGCCTACCTCGGCCCCAACCACCCCTCCTACCTGGAGACCCTGTTCGCGGCGGGCACGCTCGGCGCGGTCTTCGTCCCCCTCAACACCCGCCTCGCCGGCCCCGAGATCGCCTACCAGCTCGCCGACTCCGGCGCCAAGGTGCTGGTGTACGGCCCCGCGCACGCCGGACTCGTCGCCGGGCTGCCGGGCGGCACGGACGTCCGTACCTACGTCGAAACCGGCGCCGAGTACGAGGAGATGCTCGGCCGGGCCGCCGCCGACCCCGTCGACGAACCGGTCACCGCCGACGACACCTGCATCATCATGTACACCTCGGGGACGACCGGCCGTCCCAAGGGCGCGATGCTCACCCACGCCAACCTGACCTGGAACGCGATCAACGTCCTCGTCGACACCGACCTGATCGCCGACGAACGCGCCCTGGTGTCCGCCCCGTTGTTCCATACGGCCGGGCTGAACATGCTCACCCTGCCGGTGCTGCTGAAGGGAGGCACCTGCGTGCTGGTGGAGGCGTTCGACCCGGCCGGCACCCTCGACCTGATCGAACGGCACCGGATCACCTTCATGTTCGGGGTGCCGACCATGTTCGACCAGGTGGCCCGCCAGCCCCGCTTCCCGGACGCGGACCTGTCCTCCCTGCGCATCCTCACCTGCGGCGGCTCACCGGTGCCGACCCCGCTGATCGCCGCCTACCAGGAACGCGGCCTGACCTTCCTCCAGGGGTACGGCATGACCGAGGCCGCGCCCGGCACCCTCTTCCTCGACGCCGAACACGCCCTCACCAAGGCCGGTTCGGCGGGCGTGCCGCACTTCTTCAGCGACGTACGGGTGGTGCGGCCGGACCTGACGCCGGCCGACGTCGGCGAGACGGGCGAGGTCGTGGTGCGCGGCCCGCACGTCATGGCCGGTTACTGGGGGCTGCCCGAGGAGACGGCGGCCTCCTTCACGGACGGCTGGTTCCGCAGCGGGGACGCCGCCCGGGTCGACGAGGACGGGTACGTCCACATCGTCGACCGCATCAAGGACATGATCATCTCGGGTGGGGAGAACGTCTACCCCGCCGAGGTCGAGGACGCCCTCCTCGCCCACCCCGACGTCGCCGAGTGCGCGGTCATCGGCGTGCCCGACGCCACGTGGGGCGAGGTGCCGCGCGCGGTCGTCGTCCCGCGCCGGGGCGCCCGGCCGGACCCCGGCCACCTCCTCGCCTCCCTCGCCGGACGCCTCGCCAAGTACAAGATCCCCAAATCGGTGGTGATCGCGGACGAACTGCCGCGCACCGCCTCCGGAAAGCTCCTCAAGTCGCAGGTGCGCCGACGCTACGGCGGCCAACTCTCACCCTAAAGAAGAGGTTTAAACATGAGCATCACCGTCCACGGCCTCGACGCGCTGAAGAAGCTGGCCGGCAGCGACCTGGGCACCAGCGAGTGGATCGAGGTCACCCAGGAACGCATCGACACCTTCGCCGACGCCACGGGCGACCACCAGTGGATCCACGTCGACCCCGAGCGGGCCGCCGCCGGCCCCTTCGGCGCCCCGATCGCCCACGGCTACCTCACCCTCTCCCTCTTCATCCCCCTGTTCACCGAACTGCTGGACGTCCAGGGCGTCACCACCAAGGTCAACTACGGCCTGAACAAGGTGCGTTTCCCCGCGCCCGTGAAGGCGGGCTCCCGGATCCGGCTGGCCGGGCGGCTCGCACAGGCCGAGGACGTGCCCGGCGGGGTGCAGATCACCGTCGACGGCACCCTCGAGATCGAGGGCGGCGCCAAACCGGCGGCCGTACTGCAGAGCCTGTCGCGGTTCTACGCCTGAACCCTGACAGGATCGTCCTGCCCGCCGTTGCGGCGGGCAGGACGATCCGGTGGTGACCAGCGCGCCGGCGGACCGGGCGGCCCCTCCCGAGACGGCGGGCGCCGCCCGGCCGCGGCGGGAAAGGTGCAGGCGTGAGGCTGACGATCGTGGGCGGCGGCGGATTCCGGGTACCGCTCGTGTACGGGGCGCTCCTGGCGGACCGCGGCGAGGGCCGGGTGGCACACGTCGTGCTGCACGACCCGGACGCGGCCCGGCTGGCGGCGGTGACCCGGGTGCTGGCCGAGCAGGCCGCCGGGGTGCCGGACGCGCCGGCGGTGACGGCCACCACCGACCTCGACGAGGCGCTGCGCGGCGCCGACTTCGTCTTCTCCGCGATCCGCGTCGGCGGCCTCCAGGGCCGGGCGGAAGACGAGCGGGTGGCCCTCGCCGAGGGCGTGCTGGGCCAGGAGACGGTGGGCGCGGGCGGCATCGCCTACGGCCTGCGGACCGTGCCGGTGGCCGTCGACATCGCCCGGCGGGTGGCCCGCCTGGCACCCGACGCCTGGGTCATCAACTTCACCAACCCGGCCGGACTGGTCACCGAGGCCATGTCCCACCACCTCGGCGACCGCGTCATCGGCATCTGCGACTCGCCGGTCGGCCTCGGCCGCCGTATCGCCCGCGTGCTCGGCGTGGACCCGGACGAGGCGTGGATCGACTACGTGGGGCTCAACCACCTCGGCTGGGTGCGCGGCCTGCGCGTCGCCGGCCGCGACGAACTGCCGCGGCTGCTCGCCGACCCCGCCCTGCTCGGCTCCTTCGAGGAGGGCCGGCTGTTCGGCGCCGAGTGGCTCCGGGAGCTGGGCGCGATCCCCAACGAGTACCTGCACTACTACTACTTCAACCGGGAGACCGTGGACGCCTACCGGCGGGCCGGGCAAACCCGCGGCGCCTTCCTGCGCGACCAGCAGGCTGGTTTCTACGAGAGGGTGCGCGACCCGGCCGTCTCCGCCCTGGAGGTGTGGCAGCGCACCCGCGCCGAACGCGAGGCCACCTACATGTCCGAGAACCGCGAGGCGGCGGGCGCGGGCGAGCGCGAGGCCGAGGACCTCTCCGGCGGCTACGAGAACGTGGCGCTGGCGCTGATGCGGGCCATCGCCCGCAACGAACGCGCCACCCTCATCCTCAACGTCCGCAACCGCGGCACCCTGCCCGCCCTCGACGCGGAGGCGGTCGTCGAGGTCCCGTGCCTGGTCGGCGCGGACGGCGCGCACCCGGTGGCCGCCGGCCCGCTGCCGGACCACGCCACCGGGCTGGTCTGCGCGGTCAAGGCGGTCGAGCGCGAGGTGCTGGCCGCCGCCGAGACCGGCTCCCGGGCGACGGCCGTCAAGGCCTTCGCGCTGCACCCGCTCGTCGACTCCGTGACGGTCGCCCGGCGCCTCGTCGACGGCTACACCGCCGTGCACCCCGGGCTGGCGTACCTGAGGTGACGGCCGCCGCCCCGGCCCGCCGCGAACTCAGGCGGGGGACCGGGCGGGGGCGCCGGCGGCGTCCGCGGCGGGCGCGGCGGCCGGTCCGGCCACCGGCGTCGCGGACACCTCGGGCGGTGCGGACGGCGCGGGCACGGCCGGGGCGGGGTCCGTCCGCTGCTGCGGCAGCGGCACCGGCAGCAGCGGACGCGGCCCGGACACCACCGTGTAGTCCTGGCCCAGGAACGGCGGCACGATCTCGCCCGGGTCCTCGCCCAGCGCCAGCTGCACCGCGGCCCACGGCGCGTTGACGCCGCACAGCGACAGCTGGTGCAGCCCGCCGGCCGGGCGCGTGTTGACGTCCATCAGGACGGGCCGGTCGCCGAACATCCGGAACTGGATGTTGGACAGGTGGTGCAGGCCGAAGCCCTCCGCGAGCCGCCGCGCCGGCTCCAGCCACTGCTCGTGCAGGGTGAAGCCCCGGCGCCGCCCGTTCTTGGTGCGGCCCACCGCCAGGCGGACCCGGTTGTCACGGCCGGTGAGGCAGTCCACCGACACCTCCGGCTGCTCCAGCCGCGGCATCACCAGCCAGTCGACCGGCTCCCGGGACGCCCGCACCGCCTCGACGGCCAGGTCCAGCGGCACGTACGGGCCGGGGAACCCGGTGAGGTGCGTCATCGAGAAGGGGGAGCGGGTGATCACGCGGAATCCCACACCGCCCGCGCCGGACGCCGGTTTGAAGCACGCTTTGTACCCGGCCGCCTCCAACTCCTCGACGGCTGCGAGGAGTTCCTCGGCATTGCGCACCCGCCACCACGGCGGCACGGGGACGCCGATCGCCCGGGCCGCCTCGTACGCGATCACCTTGTCCTGGAACACGGCCACCGCCTCCGGGGGCGGCGCGAGCAGCGCGGTGCCGGCCGCCTCGAACTCGGCGCGGTGGGCGACGATCGCCGCCTGGTGGAGCCGGGGCACGAACACGTCGATGCGGCGCCGTGCGCACTGCGCCAGGGCGTACTCGACGTACGCGGCCGGGGACAGGCCCTCCGGTTCCAGCTCGGCGGTGTCGGCGGCGGCCAGGACGGGGGAGTCGGGGTCGCCGTGCGTGGCGTGGATCTCGACGGCCCGGTCGCTGGGATTTCTCCGCAGCTGATCCATGAAGAACACGTTCTCCGCGTACGTGCGGTTGAGCCAGACGCGTACGCGAGAGACCATGCAGGCCGCCTTTCACGGTTTGCGGGCAGGGCGGAGCAGGCCGTGCCCGGCCAGGGTGAATGGAAGGGACACCAAACCGCCCTGCGCAGAGGGAAGTTCGAGGCGGTGGTGTTGGGGCGATCATACGGTGTCGGAAGCCGCCGCGCGCAACGCGCGTGTGACGGACGGACTCCGGCGGACGGCGTGGCTCCGCCGGGGCGGAGCACCCTTGTCCACGGGTCCCCGGATGTGATCTCGTGGTCCCGGACGCGCGGGCGGAAAGGGGGGCGGCGGTGACGTCGACGGCCGGTGGCGCCGGACACCTGTGGGCCATCAGCGACCTGCACATCGGCTACCCGGAGAACCGGGCACTGGTCGAGGGGATGCGCCCCGACTCGGACGAGGACTGGCTGCTGGTGGCCGGTGACGTGGCGGAGACCGTCGCCGACGTCCGCTGGGCCCTGCACACCCTTGCGCAGCGCTTCCGCCGGGTCGTGTGGGTCCCCGGCAACCACGAGCTGTGGACCCATCCGAGCGATCCCGTCACCCTGCGCGGCGTCGCCCGCTACCGGCACCTCGTCGACCTGTGCCGGGAACTCGGCGTGACGACACCGGAGGACCCCTACCCCGTGTGGGACGGCCCCGGCGGTCCCGTCGCCGTCGCCCCCCTGTTCCTGCTGTACGACTACTCGTTCCTGCCGCCCGGCTGCACCACCAAGGAGGAGGGCCTGGCCTACGCGCACGGCACCGGGGTCGTGTGCACCGACGAGTACCTGCTCCACCCCGACCCCTACCCCAGCCGTGAGGCCTGGTGCCGGGCACGGATCGCCGAGACCGAACGCCGCCTCGCCGAACTCCCCGCCGGCCTGCCGGCGATCCTCGTCAACCACTACCCGCTGGACCGGCACCCCACCGACGTCCTGCGGTACCCCGAGTTCGCGATGTGGTGCGGGACCCGGCTGACCGCCGACTGGCACCGCAGATTCCGCGTCGACACCATGGTCTACGGCCACCTCCACATCCCGCGGACCACCTGGCACGAGGGCGTCCGCTTCGAGGAGGTGTCGGTGGGCTATCCCCGCGAGTGGCGCACCCGGCGGCAGCCGCCGGGACGGCTGCGCCGCATCCGGCCGAGGGAGGACGGAACCCGGTGATCGAGGAACTGCTGCCCGCCACGGTGGTGGCCGTGGAGATCCACGGTCACGACGACCCCGGCCCCGCCGCGCTGTTCCCGCAGGAGGCGGAGGCGGTGGCCCGGGCCGTGGACAAGCGTCGCCGGGAGTTCACCGCCGTACGGGTCTGCGCCCGCCGGGCCATGGACAAGCTCGGCGTGCCGCCGCAGCCCGTCCTGCCCGGCGAACGCGGGGCGCCGCGCTGGCCTGAGGGCCTGACCGGCAGCATGACCCACTGCGAGGGCTACTGCGCCGCCGCCCTGGTCCGCACCGCGGACCTGGCCTCCCTCGGTATCGACGCCGAACCCGACGAACCGCTGCCGCAGGGCGTCCTGGACGCCGTGTCGCTGCCGGCGGAGGCGGAGCGGCTGCGGCGCCTGGCCGCGGACGGCCCCGGTGTCCACTGGGACCGGCTGCTGTTCAGCGCGAAGGAGTCCGTCTACAAGGCCTGGTTCCCGCTCACCGGGCGGTGGCTGGACTTCTCGGAGGCCGACATCGAGATCGCGGCCGACCCCCGCGACGGGCGGTGCGGAACCTTCCGCGCCGCGCTCCTCGTCCCCGGGCCGCGGGTGGGCGGCCGGCACCTGACGCACTTCGAGGGCCGCTGGGCCGCCCGGCAAGGACTGCTGGCCACGGCGGTGACGGTGCCGCACGGCTGAGAACGGGGCCGGGGACGGGGACGCGGGCGGGACCGGGTGTCCCCGCCCCGCCCCCCGCCCTCCGTCACGGCGGTGGCGGGCACCAGCCCCGCACCAGCCGGAAGAACGCCTCCTCGTTGCCCGCCAGGCCCGCGGCGCGCAGCGCGTCCTCCGCCTCGGCGAGCACGGCGGGCGGGACGAGGGACGGGCCGGCGGGCGGGGCACCGGCGCCGGGCGGGCCGGCGGGCGGGGCACCGGCGCCGGGCGGGCCGGCCGCGGTGTCGAAGGCGGCTTGCGCGGTGTTCAGCAGCCGCAGCCAGGCCTGGACGGCGGCGCGCTCGCGGTCGGTCGGGACGGCGGTGGTCATCGGACGGCTCTCCCCGGTTCGGCAACACGGTCACGTGCGCCCCGCACAGCGGCGGCGCACCTCCAGCTTGCCGCCCGCCACTGACAATCCCGCCCTCCCGCCGCACCGGCGGCGCGCGTCACCCGGCCGCCCGGGCCCGGCGGAGCGGCGGCGCTACTGCCCCAGGTATCCCAGCGACGTCTCGATCCGCCCGGCCAGCCGGTCCCGCTGCACCGGCCCACGCAGCGACGAACCCGCCAGCCAGGTACGGCACTTGCTGGCCAGCAGCAGCCCGAAGCGCTCGGCCTCCTTCTCGTCGGCGAGCTCGAACCGGG
Source organism: Streptomyces sp. NPDC006134 (assembly GCF_040628835.1). NCBI lineage: Bacteria > Bacillati > Actinomycetota > Actinomycetes > Kitasatosporales > Streptomycetaceae > Streptomyces > Streptomyces sp. NPDC006134. The sequence continues at coordinate 46,079 of NZ_JBEXTV010000017.1, forward strand.
AGCGCGCGGCCACCGCGCGCACGGTCGCCCGGAGATCGGCGTCGTCGTGCAGCAGCCGGGCGGCGACGGCGCTGCCCTCGACGTGGTGACCGCAGTGTCCGGCCTTCATGTGCCACAGCTCGTGGCCGAGGATCACCAACTGGTGGTCGGGGGTGGTGCGTTCCTCGATCACGACGAGGTCCTGGTCGGTCATGTCGAGCCACAGCCCGCTGGCGGTCCCGGCCGGGAAGGCGGCCGTACGGAAGTGGACGGGACGGCCGCGGCGTCTGCTCATCGCGTCGCAGAGCGCGGTGTACAGCTCGTCGGGCCGTGCGGGGGCGGGCAGCGTCAGCTCCCCGACCAGCTCGCCGCACAGACGGCGCATCTCCCTGCCGGTGCCCACATTCCTCCCCAGGATCACGACTCGGGCCGCTTGACGCTCTCCAGGAGCATGTCCAGCCACTCGGCGACCTTGTCGCGGTGCTGGTCGGTGGGCAGCTGCGCGGCCCGCCACGCGATGCCGCGGACGCCGTGGTCCTGCAGCAGCCGCTGCAGCGGATCGTCGGCCGCCGCGGTTGCCGCCCGCTCCCGGTCGGCGAGTTTCTGCAGGAGGTCCTGCTCGGTGTGCTGCAGCGCGCTCGCCAGTGCCTCGGGGTCCTCCGCCGTGAGGAAACCGGCGTGCACGCGGAAGAAGCGCTGGAGGGCGTCGCAGTGCTCCATGGTGGGGCGCCGGTCGCCGTTGATGAGGGCACCCGCCTGCTGCCGCGACATCCCGGCGCCGTCGGCGATCTCCTGCTGCGTGTACTTGCGCCCGTTCGGTTTCAGCCGGGTGCGGCGCAGCAGGTCCAGGCGTTGCAGGAACCGGGCCTGCACGTCGGGTTCCCCCGCCGGCCGGCCGCTCAGCAGGGCCTTCACCACCGGCTCGGGCACTCCGGAGGCGACGGACAGGCGGCCGACGTCGAAGACCTCGGCGTGCGGGATGCCGAGCCGGTCGGCGAGCGTGGCGACGCGGGCGACGACGGCCGGCAGCGCGGCCGTCGGCGTGCCGCCCGAACCCCCGAAGCCACCGGTCACCGAAGCATCTCCCACGTCTCTCACAGGCTTCTCACAAACGCTTCTCATAAGCGGATGCCGTGAACTTCCCGGAGAGTAGCCCCTGGCTCGAACTCACATCCAGGTCTCGCCACAACTGTGGCCAATTTCAGCCGTCGACCGGCGTGGAATGCCACGATAGTTGACACGCCTCACGTCAGGACAGCAGGATCGGGGCGCCGTGAGAAGGGCCGCGCAGGCAAGAGGGGTGACCTCCCGATGGCATTTCAGGCAGGAGGGCGGCGGCCGGCACCGCGGCCCGTTCCCGAGATCTCCGAGACCCAGGCGTACCTGCAGGACTACGCCGCGCTCCTGGAGGCCGTCCCCTTTCCCTCCTTCGTCGTCGACCACCGCTGGGACGTGGCCTTGGCCAACGACGCCTTCCGGGCGCTCTTCGGCGGCGTCACCCCGCATCCCACGGCCATGCCGGGCGACAACTTCCTCAGGTTCGTCCTGTTCCACCCGGACGCCCCCGCGGTCCTCGGCGAGCACGAGCCGCGCTGGTGCCTGCCGATGATGGCGCACTTCGCCGCCACCCTCGAACGGCACGGCCACGACCCCGCGCTCCAGGCCGTCCGCCGCGACATCGCCCAGGACCCGATCATGGAGGCCGCCTACCGGCAGGGCCTGCCGCACTGGATCCGCGCGGTCGGGGAGGCCGCCGTCGAGCACGACGGCGCCGTACGGCCGGTGCTGCACCCCGATCCGCGCTGGGGCGTGACCGACTGCCGGGTCGTCGTCGAGACGCCCCGGTCCCTGGCGGACCTCGGGTACACGCGTGTGACGCTCGTCCTGCGCGAGGCGCGCCGCGCACCCGCCCGCGAACGCCGGACGCGGCGTGCCGCCTCCCACCTGAGGATCGTCCCCACGACCGGATGAAAGCAGCCGGATGAAAGCGGCCGGGCGCGGACCGCGCCGCGCCCGCACCGCACCAGGCCGTCCCGCCGCCGCCTCTCCCACGGAGCCCGCATGTTCCACACGACCCCCGAGGGCTTCGTGCTCGACGGGCGCCCGCTGCGCGTCCTGTCCGGCGCGCTGCACTACTTCCGGGTCCTGCCCGAGCAGTGGCCCCACCGCCTGCGCATGCTGCGCGCCCTGGGCCTGAACACCGTGGAGACGTACGTCCCCTGGAACTTCCACGAACCGCGCCCGGGCACCTACGACTTCACCGGCATGGCCGACGTCGGGGCGTTCCTGCGCGCCGCCGCCGACGCCGGGCTGTACGCGATCGTGCGGCCCAGCCCCTACATCTGCGCCGAGTGGGAGAACGGCGGCCTGCCCTGGTGGCTGCTGACCGACCGCTCCCTGCGGCTGCGCTGCTCGGACCCCCGCTACCTGGCCCACGTCGACCGCTGGTACGACGAACTGATCCCGCGCCTGGCCGCCCACCAGATCACCCGCGGCGGCAACGTGCTGATGATGCAGGTGGAGAACGAGTACGGCTCCTACGGCTCCGACACCGCCTACCTGGAACACCTCGCCGACGGCCTGCGCGCCCGCGGCGTCGACGTCCCGCTGTTCACCTCCGACGGCCCCGAGGACTTCATGCTCCAGGGCGGCACGCTGCCCGGCGTGCCCGCGACCGTCAACTTCGGCTCCCGCCCGGAGGAGGCCCTCGCACGGCTGCGCCGCCACCGCCCCGGCGACCCGCCGATGTGCATGGAGTTCTGGTGCGGCTGGTTCGACCACTGGGGCGAGACGCACACCGTGCGCGACGCCGCCGACGCCGCCGGCGTACTGGAGCGGATGCTCGCCCTCGGCGCCTCCGTGAACCTCTACATGGCGCACGGCGGCACCAACTTCGGGACCTGGGCGGGCGCCAACCGCGGCGGCCCCGCGCACGACGGCGCCCACCAGCCCACCGTCACCTCCTACGACTACGACGCCCCGATCGACGAACGCGGCGCGCCCACCGCGAAGTTCTGGGCGTTCCGCGAGGTGCTCGCCCGGTACGCCGGGCAGGCCGGGCTCCCCGGACCCGCCGACGTGGAGCCGCCGCCGCCGGTCCTCGACCCCGTGACCGTCCCGGTCGACGCTTCCGTGCCGCTCCTCGACGCCCTGCCCCTGCTCGGCACCGGCGAGGTGACCTCCGCCGTGCCGCCCTCCTTCGAGGACCTCGGCGTCGCGCACGGACTCGTCCGCTACCGGGGGCGGCTGCCGGGCCCGCGCCGGGCGTATCCGCTGACGCTCGCCGGACTGGGCGACCGCGCGCACGTGTACGCCGACGGCGAGCACGTCGCCACCGTGGCGCGCGACGACGAGCGGCCCCCCGAGATCGCCGTCCCGGCGGGCGGGGTCACGCTGGACATCCTGGTGGAGTCGGCGGGCCGCACCAACTACGGCCCGGGCCTCGGCGAACGCAAGGGGCTGGACGGCGTCCGGCACGGCAACCAGTACGTGCACGGCTGGACCGCCCTGCCCGTCCCGCTGGACGGGCCGCTGCCGGAGCTGCCGTGGGGCACGGCCGCCGCCGGCGCCGGGTTCCACCGGGCCCGCCTCGACGTCACCGAACCCCAGGACGGCTACCTCGCCCTCCCCGGCTGGACCAAGGGGTACGTCTGGGTCAACGGCTTCTGCCTGGGCCGCTACTGGGACCGGGGCCCGCAGCGCACGCTGTACCTGCCGTGGCCGCTGCTGCGGGCGGGCCGCAACGAGATCGTGGTCCTGGAACTCGACGGCCGCGCACCGGACGCCGTGATCGACGTGCGCGTGGAGCCGGACCTCGGCTGACCCCCGGCCCCGGTTCCGCGCCGCTCGCCACCCCGTCCGCGCGGGGCGGCCCGGCTCAGCGGGGCGGAGGAGTGTCCGTCCCGGCCTCCCCCGGTGCCCCGTGCTTCGCCGCCCGGATCTGCTCGTACACACGGGTGCGCAGCTCGGCGAAGCGCGGGGCCACCCGCGTGTGCACCTGGTCCCGGCCCGGCGGCAGATCGACGCGGAGCTCCTCCCGCACCACGGTGGGGGAGGCGGACAGCACGATCACCCGCTCACCGAGGTAGACGGCCTCGTCGATGTCGTGGGTGACGAACAGGATGGTCATGCCGCGCTCCCGCCACAGCCGCCGCACCAGGTCTTCCAGGTCGGCGCGGGTCTGTGCGTCCACCGCCGCGAACGGCTCGTCCATCAGCAGCACCGCCGGCTCGTACGCCAGCGCCCGCGCGATGGCGACCCGCTGCTGCATACCGCCGGACAGCTCCCACGGATACGCCCCGGCGGCGTCCGCGAGCCCCACCGACGCCAGCGCGTCCGCCACCCGTTCCCGGCGCCGCACCCGGCTCAAGCCCTTCCGCTTCAGAGGCAGTTCGACATTGGCGCCGACCCGCATCCACGGGAAGAGGCTGCGCCCGTACTCCTGGAAGACGAACGCCGTCCCGGGCGGCGGCCCGTCCACCGTCCGCCCCGCGAGCACGACCTCTCCGGCGGTCGGCGTGAGCAGCCCGCCCACGCACTTCAGCAGGGTCGTCTTGCCGCAGCCGGACGGGCCGACCACACAGACCAGTTCCCCGGCCCCGACAGTGAAGGTGACCTCGCGCACCGCCTCCACCCGGCGCCCCGCCCCCTCGTAGACCTTCTTCAGGCCGCGTACGTCGAGCATGGACCCGCCCTTTCGCGTACGTCACCGGGGCCGCCGGCCGGCGGCGCGCAGACCGTCGTACCAGCCGAGCACGCGCCGCTCGACCAGCCGGAAGAGGACCGAGAGCACGAAACCGAGCAGACCGAGCAGCAGGATCCCGGTCCACATCTCGGGGATCGCGAAACCGCGCTGGAACTGCACGAGGGTGAAGCCGAGCCCGTTGCTCGCCGCGAACATCTCGCTGATCACCATGAGGATGATCCCGATGGACAGGGCCTGCCGCAGACCCGTGAAGATCTGCGGGCCCGCCGAGGGCAGCACCACGCGGGTCAGCCGCCGGACGCCCGTGACGCCGTAGGAGCGGGCCGTCTCCGCCCGCACCGGATCCAGCGCCCGTACGCCCTCGACCGTGTTGAGCAGAACCGGCCACACGCAGCCGCTCGCGATCACCACGATCTTCATCGTGTCGCCGATCCCCGCGAACAGCATGATCACCGGGACGAGGACCGGGGGCGGCACCGCCCGCAGGAACTCCAGCACCGGCTCGCACACCGCCCGCACCCGCCGGAAGGAGCCGACAAGTGTGCCCAGCGCGACCCCGGCGACGGCCGCCAGGGCGTACCCGGCCGTCAGCCGCCCCACGCTGGGCAGGACGTCCGCGCGCCACCGCTCGCCGGTCCACACCTCGGGGAACCGCCCCAGGACGGTCCGCAGCGGCGGCCAGTACACGTCCGTGCTGCCGGCGGAGGCCGCCCACCAGGCGGCCACCAGCACCACGGGCAGGGCGGCCAGGAGGAAGAGCCGCAGCAGTGCGCGCCTCACCCGCCTCACACCCTCACCTCCCCGCGCACCGACGGGTGCCAGGCCAGCGCCCGCCGCTCCACCGCCCGGGCCCCCACGTTGACCAGCAGCCCCAGCAGGCCGGTGACGACGATCAGCGCGTACATCTCCGGCACCGCCTGCGAGGTCTGCGCGACCGCGATGCGCGCGCCCAGCCCCGGCGCGCCGATGACCAGCTCGGCGGTGACGGCGAGGATCAGCGCCACCGCCGCGGCCAGCCGCACCCCGGTCATGACGTACGGCAGCGCGGTGGGCCACAGCACGTGCCGCACCCGCGCCCAGGTGCCCAGCCCGTAGGACCGGGCCGTCTCCTCGGCGACCGGGTCGACGTCCTGGACGCCGTACAGCGTCTGGATCAGCACCTGCCAGAAGGAGGCGTACACCACCAGCAGCAGCACCGAGCGCAGTCCGGTGCCGAACAGCAGCACCGCCAGCGGGATCAGCGCCACGGACGGGATCGGGCGCAGGAACTCGACGGTGGAGGCGGTCGCCTCCCGCAGGTACGGCACCACGGACAGGACGACCCCGGCGACGACCCCCGCCCCGACCGCGACGGCCAGGCCCAGCGCCCAGCCGGTGAGGGTGTCGCCGAGCGCGGTCCAGAAGGCGCCGTCCCCGGCCTCGGCGAGCAGCGCCCGCGCGATCCGGCTGGTGGGCGGGAAGTGCTCCTCCCCGACCAGGCCCAGCCGCGGCACCGCCTCGCCCAGGGCGAGGAAGGCGGCGAGCCCGGTCACGCCGAGGGCGGCGTCGGCGCCCCTCACGGCAGCAGCTCGTCCAGGTCGGGCGTGCGCTGGAACAGGCCGTCCCGCTCGCCCAGTTCGGCCAGCCTCTCGATGGAGGTGCGGTCGGCCTTTGCCGGCCACTTCGGCAGGGTGACCTTCTCCAGCACCGCCGGCGGGATCTTCGTGTACGTGGTGACGACCTCGCGGACCTCGTCGGGGTGGGCGTCGGCGTACGCCAGGGACTCGGCGGTGGCCTCCCGGAACCTCTTCACCACTCCGGGGTTCTGCTGCGCGTACCGGGTGGAGGTGAAGTACATGGCGACGGTGAGCTTCGGGGCGATGTCGACCAGGGCGGAGGCGATCTCCCGCCCGCCCCGGCTCTTGACGGTGGCCAGCGCGGGCTCCACCACCATCGCCGCGTCGATCCGGCCGCCGTCGAGGGCGGCGGGCATCTGGTCGAAGGGCAGCTCGACGAACTCCACCTCGTCCGGGTCGCCGCCCGCCGCGCGCACCGAGGCGCGTACCGCGGTCTCGTTGATGTTCTTCAGGGTGTTGACGGCGACCTTCCTGCCCTCCAGGTCCTTCGCGGACGTGACGGGGCTGTCGCCCTTCACCGTGATCGCGCCGAAGTCCTTGCCCCGCACCCCGGTGGAGGCGATGCCGTTCACCACCGCCTTCACGGGCACGCCGTTGGACTGCGCGATCATGAGCGAGGTGATGTTGCTGAAGCCGAAGTGGAACTGACCGGACGTCACCCCGGGCACGATCGCCGCGCCGCCCTGCGCGGCCGTCAGGGACAGCTCCAGGCCGCGCTCCCGGAAGAAGCCCTTCTTCTGCCCCAGGTACAGGGGCGCCACGTCGACGATGGGGACGACCCCCACCTTCACGGTGGTGGTGCCGCCGGACGGTCCGGAGTCCCGCGGCTGTCCGGAGCCGGACGACGAGCCGCAGGCGGTCGCGGCGGCCAGGACGGTCACGGCCGTGAGGCCGACGAGCAGACGACGCATGGTTCCCCCCGTGGGACCGGCCACGTGCTCCGGCAGATGGTGCGCGGACGGCGGACGGTGCGCAGACGGCACCAACGTGCTCAGCGGGAACGTAGAGCCCGCGCCGAGCCACGGTCAATGCCCGTGCCGTCCTCCGTCACACCGCGCGGGGCCCGCGCATCCCGCTGCCGCACCCGCCGTACTCGCCGTGCCCGGGGCGGCCGTTCCCGGCCGCCGGTGCCGCTGCGCGGATCACAGGTCCAGCACGAGCCGCTTCCCCCGGCACCGGGAGACACAGATGAGCATGGTCTCCCCGGCCGCCCGCTCGGCCTCGGTGAGGACCGAGTCCCGGTGGTCCGGGTCGCCCTCCAGGACGTCGGTCTCACAGGTGCCGCAGGTGCCCTCGGTACAGGAGTACAGCACCTCCACCCCGGCGGCGCGGACCGCGTCGAGGACGGACACGTCCGGCGGGACGGTGACGGTCCTGCCGCTCCGCGCCAGCTCGACCTCGAACTCCGTGTCCCCTCCCGGCTCCAGCGCCTCCCGCTCCTTCGGCCGGAAACGCTCCAGGCGCAGCACGCCCGGCGGGCACCGCTCCTCCACCGCGTCCAGCAGCGGACCGGGACCGCAGCAGTAGACGAGCGTGCCGTCCGGGAGGCCGTCCAGCGCGGAGGCGAGGTCCAGCAGCCCCGTCTCGTCCTGGGGCGCGAGGACCACCCGGTCCCCGTACCGCGCCAGTTCCCGCGTGAACGCCATGGAGGCGCGGGTCCGGCCCCCGTACAGCAGCGTCCACTCGGCGCCCGCCGCCTCGGCCGCGGCCAGCATCGGCAGGATCGGGGTGATGCCGATGCCGCCCGCGACGAAGCGGTAGCGCGGGGCGGGCTCCAGGGGGAAGTGGTTGCGCGGGCCGCGCACCCGCACCGTGGCGCCCGGCCCCAGCCGGTCGTGCACGTACGCCGAACCGCCCCGCCCGTCCGGCTCGCGCAGCACGGCGATCCGCCAGGCGTGCCGGCCGGCGGGGTCGCCGCACAGCGAGTACTGCCGCTCCAGGCCGGCGGGGCCGAGGACCACGTCGATGTGGGCGCCCGGCTCCCAGGCGGGCAGCGCCTCGCCCCGCGGATGGCGCAGGGTGAGCGCGAGCACGCCGTCGGCGGCCGGCTCGCTGTGCTCGACGACGAGTTCGGAGTCGTACAGGGTCATGAACCGTTTCCTCGGGGCCGGTGTGCTTCGGGCTGCGGTGCTGCGGGTCGCCGCTCTTCGGGCCGGTGTCCCCGTGGATGCGCGAGCATCCACTCCCACATCGCGACCGGGTCCTCGGCGGTGTGCCCGGCGCCGCAGTGACACGTGCCGTGCAGGACGTCGGTGCCGGGGACCCAGTCGACGCGGTAGATCTCTCCGGTGGCGGGGGAGGTCACCGCGCGCCCTCCTCGACCAGCCGGGCGAGGATGCGGCGGGCCGCCAGACCGCCGGTGTCGATGTTGATGCTCAGCTCCTGGTAGCCGGTGCGCTCGGTGCCGAGCGTCCGCTGCAGCAGGTTGAGCGCGTCGACGTCCTGCATGACGACGGTGTGGTTGTTCTTCCGCAGGAACTCGGTGACCTCGTCGTCGTCGGTCGCCCAGTCCCGGGAGACCGCCCAGAAGTCGTACACCTTGCCGTCGGTGGACGGGGTGATCGCGTACGTGATCTCGGTGTGGAAGCCGTCCGGGTCGCTGCCGTCCGCCCCGGGCACCACCCCGACCGGGGCCACCCTGCTGTGCAGCAGGTACAGGCAGGGGGCGTGGTACTCGATGTCCTGCCACCGCGAGATCCGGCCCTCGATCCCGGTCGACTTGGCGTAGAACGGCGGACACTCGGCGTCGTCCATGTGCCGGCTGACCCGTACGATCCCGGCGCCCTCGTCGACCTCCGTGGTGATCGGCGTCTCGGCGACCTCGGGCGTGCCGATGTACCCGCCGTGCAGATACGTCTCGTGGGACAGGTCGAGGAGGTTGTCGACGAGGAGTCCGTAGTCGCAGTCGATGGGCTCCATGCCGCGCACGGTGACCCAGCCGGGCGCGTCCAGGTGCCGGGCGCGCGGGACGGCCTGCGGGTCGGCGAGCGACGGGTCGCCGATCCACACCCACACCAGGGAGTCCTGCTCGACGACCGGGTAGGAGGCGACGCGCGCGGTGCGCGGGACGCGCTTCTGCCCCGGCACGTACACGCAGGTGCCGGTCGTGTCGTAGGTGAACCCGTGGTAGCCGCAGACGATCCGGTCCCCGTCGAGCCGGGTCGGCGCCTCGGACAGCGGGTACCGGCGGTGCACGCACCGGTCGTGCAGGACGACCGGTGCGCCCTCCCCGGTGCGGTAGAGGACGAGCGGCTCCCCGAGGATCGTCCGGCCGAGCAGTTCGCGGCCCACCTCGTGGGCGTAGGCGGCGACGTACCACTGGTTCCTGGCGAAGGCGGTCGTGTGAGGCATGGCGTTCCCGTCCCTGAGAAGCGGGGCTCCGTCGCCCCGCGTGCCGTGGTTGCCCCTAGGTTCGTGACGCCCGCCACATCCCGGCAAGCCCTCTTCCGCCGGACGGAAGGCGGCCGGTGACCGGTCGTCAGCGGGCGAGCTCCCGGTGCGCCGTCTCCGGCAGCCTCAGGTACACCACCGACGACAGCAGGCACAGCACCGCCACGTACCAGGGGAACAGCCCGGAGTGGCCCAGGTCCTTGAACAGCGTGCCCACGTACGGCGCCGTGCCGCCGAAGAGGGCGACCGTCAGGGAGTAGGGGAAGCCGATGCCGGCCGCGCGCACCCGGGGCGGGAACACCTCGGCGTTGACGGCGGCGCTGATGGAGGTGAAGCCGGTCAGCAGCACCATGCCCGCGCAGCTCACCAGCAGCAGTACGGCGAAGGAGTCGCGCAGGACGTGCAGCAGCGGCACGCACAGCAGGGCGAACCCTACGCCGAAGAAGAGCAGCAGCGGGCGGCGGCCGAAGCGGTCGGAGAGCAGGCCGCCCACCGGCTGGAGCAGGGCGAAGAAGGCGAGCGAGAGGGTGCCGGCCAGCAGCGCGTCCGACTTCTCGACGCCCGCGTTGAGTTCGGCGTACGTCGGCAGGTACGACGTCCAGGTGTAGTAGGCGAGGGTGCCGCCGGCCGTGATCCCGGCGATCAGCAGCGACTCGCGCGGGTGGCGGCGCAGCGCCTCGAACAGGCCCGGGCGCGGCCCGTGCCGCTGCTCGGCGCTGCGGGTCTCCTGCGCGCCCTGCCGGATCCAGAAGCCGACCAGGCTGAGCAGCGCGCCGAGGACGAACGGGACCCGCCACCCCCAGCCGTTCATCGACCGCTCGGAGAGCGTGCCCACGAGCAGCGCGGCGATCCCGGAGGCGGCCAGCTGCCCGGCGGTCGTCGACACGTACTGGAAGCTGGAGAACAGCCCGCGGCGGCCCGGTCCCGCCGACTCCACCAGGAAGGTCGTCGAGGCGGCGAACTCACCGCCCACGGAGAGCCCTTGGAGGAGACGGGCGAGGACCAGGATCACGGGGGCCAGGATTCCGGCCGCCGCGTAGGTCGGGGTCAGGCCCACCAGCAGGCTGCTGCCGCCCATCAGCAGGATGGTGACCGTCAGCGCGGCCCGCCGCCCGTGCCGGTCGGCGATCGCGCCCATCAGCAGTCCGCCCACCGGCCGCATGAAGAAGCCCACCGCGAACACCGCGAACGTCGACAGCAGCGGCACGAGCGAGTTGTCCGCGCCCTTGGGGAAGACCTGGGCGGCGATGTAGGTGGCGAGGAAGGTGTAGGCGTACCAGTCGTACCACTCCACGGCGTTGCCGACGGAGGCGGCGAGGAGCTGGCGCACGGGGCGTCGCGCCGGAGCGGGGCGACCGGGTGCCGAGGTGTGCATGCGTGTCATGATCGCGACCATCCCCGCGCGGCGGGCTTCGAACACCTCGTGTACCGACGACTTTCACGCCCGCGCCACCGTCCCCTTCCCTGACGTTCGGTGCCCCTGAAACACTCCTTCCGCGCGCACTCCGTCACCGACCACCGGCCGGCAGAACCACGTCACAGGGGAGAGGTTCCTCGTCCATGCCCGAAGTCAACCGGCGCCGATTCCTCCAGCTCGCGGGCGCCACCACGGCGTTCGGCGCGCTCTCCGCCACCATCCAGCGGGCCGCCGCGCTCCCGGCCAACCACCGCACCGGGTCGATCGAGGACGTCGAGCACATCGTCGTCCTGATGCAGGAGAACCGTTCCTTCGACCACTACTTCGGCACGCTGAGAGGCGTCCGCGGTTTCGGTGATCCGCGCCCGGTGACCCTGCCCAGCGGCAAGTCCGTGTGGCATCAGACGAAGGACGGCAAGGAGGTCCTGCCCTTCCACCCGGACGCCGACGACCTCGGCATGCAGTTCCTGGAGGGCCTGCCGCACGGCTGGCCCGACGGCCAGGCCGCCTACAACGGAGGCAGGTACGACAAGTGGCTGCCCGCCAAGGGCACCACCACCATGGCCTACCTCACCCGCGAGGACATCCCCTTCCACTACGCCCTCGCCGACGCCTTCACCGTCTGCGACGCCTACCACTGCTCGTTCATCGGCTCCACCGACCCCAACCGCTACTACATGTGGACGGGCCACACCGGCAACGACGGCACGGGCGGCGGCCCGGTCCTCGGCAACGACGAGCTGGGCTACGGCTGGACGACCTACCCCGAGCGCCTGGAGAAGGCCGGGATCTCCTGGAAGATCTACCAGGACGTCGGCGACGGCCTGGACGCGGCCGGCTCCTGGGGCTGGATCGACGACGCCTACCGCGGCAACTACGGCGACAACTCGCTGCTGTACTTCACCAGCTACCGCGACGCCCGGCCCGGCGACCCGCTGTACGACAAGGCCCGCACGGGCACGGACGCCAAGGCGGGCGAGGGCTACTTCGACCGGCTCCGGGCGGACGTGAAGGCGGACCGGCTGCCGCAGGTGTCGTGGATCGCCGCCCCCGAGGCGTTCTCCGAGCACTCCAACTGGCCGTCCAACTACGGCGCCTGGTACATCGCCCAGGTCCTGGACGCCCTCACCGCCAACCCGCAGGTGTGGGCGAAGACGGCCCTGTTCATCACCTACGACGAGAACGACGGCTTCTTCGACCACGTGGTGCCGCCGCTGCCGCCGGAGTCCGCCGCGCGGGGCAGGTCCACCGTCGACGTCTCCCTCGACCTCTACCCGGGCGACGGCAAGCGCCCGGCCGGCCCCTACGGGCTCGGCCCGCGCGTGCCGATGCTGGTCGTCTCGCCGTGGAGCAAGGGCGGCTACGTCTGCTCCGAGACCTTCGACCACACCTCGATCATCCGGTTCATGGAACGCCGCTTCGGCGTGCGCGAGCCGCAGATCTCCCCGTGGCGGCGGGCCGTCTGCGGCGACCTGACCTCCGCCTTCGACTTCTCCCGCAAGGACAGCCGCCCGGTCGGCCTGCCGGACACCGACGGCTACGAGCCGCCGGACCGCGAGCGCCACCCCGACTACCGGCCCACCCCGCCGGCCGACCCCGGCATGCCGAAGCAGGAGCGGGGCCTGCGCCCGGCCCGCCCGCTGAAGTACGCCCCCTACGTGGACGGCTCGGCGGACCCGGAGACCGGGACGTACACGCTCACCTTCGCCTCCGGCGCCCGGGCCGGCGCCGCCTTCCTCGTCACCTCCGGCAACCGCACCGACGGCCCTTGGACGTACACCACCGAGGCCGGCAAGACGATCTCCGACACCTGGAACCCGGCGTACTCGAAGGGCGCCCACGACCTGACCGTGCACGGCCCCAACGGCTTCCTGCGCGCCTTCCGGGGAGCCGGGAAGGCCGCCGGACCGGAGGTCACCGCCCGGCACACCGGCGACGACGTGGAGCTGACCTTCACCCACACCGGTACCGGCACGGTCCGGCTGAGGCTGGCCGACGCCTACGGCAACCGCACCACGACCGTCACCGTGCGCCCCGGCGCCACCGTGAAGCGCCGGATCGACCTCGCGGCGAGCCGGCGCTGGTACGACCTGACCGTCACCTCCGAGGCGGACCCGGCCTTCCTGCGCCGCTTCGCCGGACACGTGGAGAACGGGCGGCCCGGGGTGAGCGACCCGGCCACCGTCACCGAGTAGCGGCTACAGAGGCGTGAGGTGGCCCGGCTCCTGCTGCGGGGGCCGGGGCACCAGCGCCGGTCCGGCCGGCGAGACGGGGCCGGACTCCAGGGCGAGGACGGCGGCCACCGGGTGGTCGTCCCGGTGCGGGGCGGGGGTGGCCGCGGCCTGTCGCCGGGCGCCGCCCCGGTGTGGGGTGCCGGACCACTGCCCGGCGCCGTCCCGGTCCTGGTTCTGCTTCTGGTCCTGGTTCTGGTCCGGGGACCGGCCGGGGCCGGTGGCGGCGGCGCGGGTGAGCAGGAGCACGCCCCAGGCGGCCAGCGCCGCCCCGGCCAGAGCCAGCAGTACGCCGACGGGGCCGCCCTGGAGCCGTTCGCCGAGCAGACAGAGGCCGATCACCGCGGCGGCGACGGGATTGGCCAGGGTCACCACCGCCAGCGGCGCCCCCAGGCCGCCCCGGTACGCCGTCTGCGCCAGCAGCAGCCCGCCGGTCGCGAAGGCCGCGACGAGCAGCGCCACGCCGATCACCTGCACGCCGAGCAGCGGGCCCGAACGGTCGGTGACGGCGACCGTCACCGTCTGGGTGAGCGCCGACGCGACCCCGGAGGCCACCCCGGACGCGGTCGCGTGCCGCAGCCCCGGCCGGGAGCCCGGCCACGACAGCGTGCCGATCAGCGCGGCGGTCACACCCGCCACCACCAGCGCCTCGGGGACGCTGAGCACGTCGTCGGGCGCGGGACCGGACGCGGTGATCAGCAGCGCGCCCAGACCCAGCAGGGTCAGACCGGTGCCACGCCACTCCACCGCGCTCACCCGCCGCCCCGCGAGCCGCGCCCCCATGGGCACCGCGGCCACCAGGGTGAGCGCGCCGAGCGGCTGGACCACGGTCAGGGGGCCGTACTTCAACGCCACGACGTGCAGCAGCGCGGCCGACGCGTTCAGCGCCACCGACCACCACCACGCGCTGCTGGCCAGCAGCCGCAGCGTGCCCGCCCCGGCGGACCGGGACGCCAGCCGCTCCTGCGCGACGGCCGCGGCGGCGTAGGCGACGGCGGAGACGAGGGAGAGGACGACGGCGAGCAGCGCGGCGCTCATCGGCCCACCCCGAGCAGCCTGCGCCCGGCCGCACCCGTCCGCCCGGTGGGAGGCGAGGGCGGCGGAGCCGCGCGGATGATGGCCGGCAGGGGTTTTTGAGCGGTGACCGGCATGGATTCCCGTGCAGCGACCGGCATGGATTCCCGTGCAGCGACCGGTATGGATTCCTGTGCGGTGACCGGCATGGATTCCCGTGCAGCGACCGGTATGGATTCCCGGGTGGTGGCCGGTGCGGGTTCGCGGGCGGTGACCGGTGCCGTCCGCCGCTGCCCCGCCACGGCCGGGAGGGCGTGCCCCGCCACGGCCGGTCGCGGCGTGTGCCGGGGGCGCACCGTGGTGGCCGCCTTCCGGTGCGGCGGACGGATCACCGCGAGCGCGAGGCCGAGCAGGGCCGTCGCCACGATCGCGTCGAGCCAGTAGTGGTTCGCCGTTCCCACGATCACCAGCAGGGTCAGCAGCGGATGCAGCAGCCACAGCGCGCGCAGCCGCGACCGGGTGGCTGCCATCAGCCCGATCGCCAGCATCAGAGCCCAGCCGAAGTGCAGCGACGGCATGGCCGCGAACTGGTTCGACAGGTGGTCGCTCTGCGGCGGGCCGTAGACCGAGGGCCCGTACACCCGCGCGGTGTCGATCAGGCCGGTCGCGGCCAGCATCCGCGGCGGGGCGAGCGGGAACGTCAGGTGCAGCACCAGCGCGGCGGCGGTCACCGCGGCCAGCACCCGGCGGACCCAGACGTAGTGCGCCGGCCGCCGCAGGTACAGCCAGACCAGGAAGGCCGCGGTGGCCGGGAAGTGCACGGTGGCGTAGTAGGTGTTCGCCACGTGCACGAGGGCGTCGCCGTGCAGCAGCAGGGACTGCACCGTGCCCTCGCCGGGCAGGTGCAGGGCGCGTTCCAGGTCCCACACGTGACGGGCGTTGCGGAACGCCTCGCCGGTGTGGCCGGTCGCCAGTTGGCGGCCGAACTTGTAGACGAGGAAAAGCCCTGCGACGAGCAGGAGCTCACGGATGAGCGGTGGCCGCGCTGACGCGTCGGGCTCCGCTTCTGCAGGCTCGGTGCGGGCATTCATCCCCCGGCCCCTTCGCTGACGGTGGTGCGTGTGGTGGTGTGGCGGAGCTGGTGACTCGCCGGTTCTGCCGGGCTCGCGGGTGGTGAGCCGACCGGTACGGGAGGGTGACGGTTCTCATCGATACGTTCCCGTACCGATACGCAAGTGTACCGATACGCCCGAGTACCGGTACACTGGCGTATCGATGGCCGTACGACACACTGGAGCACAGGTGGAGTACGGGCCCTTGGCCACCGGATCCGAGCGAGGAGTGCAGCCGATGACGCCGCAGGCCGCGGACCGACCGGACACGGTCGTCGCCTCGCGCCGCTCCAAGATCACGCCCGAGCGTGAGCAGGAGTTCTTCGACGCGGTCCTCGAACAGATCCGGGAGTGCGGGTACGACGCCGTCACCATGGAGGGCGTCGCCGCCAGCACCCGGTGCAGCAAGTCCACGCTCTACCGGCAGTGGAAGACCAAGCCGCAGTTCGTGGCGGCGGCCCTGCGCTCCCACCGCCGGGTGCGCTTCGCCGGCATCGACACCGGCTCGCTCGCCGAGGACCTGCGCCAGGCGGCCCGGGCCGCGGGCGAGTGGTCGGGCAAGGACACCCGGCTGCTCCAGGCGCTCGGGCACGCCGTCATGCAGGACCCGGAACTCCAGCAGGCCCTGCGGGAGGCGCTCGTCGAGCCCGAGATCGCCGCGCTCCGGGAGATCCTGGACCGCGGGGTGGCGCGGGGCGAGGTTCCGGCCGGCCATCCGGCGCTGGAGTACGTGCCCGCGCAGATGTTCGGCGTCCTGCGGGTGCGGCCCGTCGTGGAGGGCGAGTACGCCGACGCGGACTACCTGGTCCGTTTCGTGGAGGCCGCCGTGCTGCCGGCACTCGGCCTCACCTGAAGACTCAGGCCGCCGTCCACGGGATGACTGGACGGCGACCTGACCGCGCCGACCCGTGGGGACGGGGGCGGCGCGCACCCCCCGGCCGGGTGGGACGCCTCTTGAGCGGAGGGGCGCCCCACCCGGCCGTTCCGTCACCGGGCCCGGTGGGGGAGAAGACGGCCGGACGTCCCCGCGCCGCACCTGCCGCAGCTCCGCGCACAGCCGCGCGTACTCCTTCCGCCGCCCGCCGCGAGCGGCACCGCCGGGTGCGGCCCCAGGGCACGGCTCTCCGCGTCGAGCTCGTCGGCAGGCCCACGGCACCAGGGGCGGCAGGCTCAGGGAGCATGATTTAGGCCTACGAGCGCCTCACCTGACGCCGAACCCCATCAAGTGCCTTCTCCCAGGGATACGACTTCGGGTCCCCCTGCTTCGGCGGATGCGACTCATACCCGTCCGGCCCGTCGAGGACCAGGACACCCTGTTCCCGCAGCGCGGCGATCGAACGGGCCACCGCAGGCTGCGCACCCTGCGCCCGGTTGAAGTACGGCATCGCCACCACCGGCAGGCCCATGTTCACCGCCTCCGACGGCAACCCGATCGCCAGCGTGTCGCTGATTCCCGCACCCCACTTGTTCAGCGTCGTGCACGACATCGGCGCCACCAGCATCGCCGTCGCTTTCGGCAGCGCGTCCTTCTCCCACGGCAGCTTGTACCGCGACCGCACCGGATGCCCCGTCAAGTCGATCAGCTCCTGCATCCGCGGCTCCCACCAGGCGGCGGCCGACGGCGTGAGGACCAAACACACGTCCCAGCCGTCCGCCTGAGCGGCACGGACTCCGTCGTCGATGTACTGGGTGGGGCCCGCAGCGCAGGCGATCAGGTACAGAACCGGCTTCGTCATGTCCGGAGTCCACAGCGCTTGGCCAACGCGCGCAAGCCCGGCCCCGGATGAGCCGTCACCCCGACGACGTCCTTCACCAGATTTACCGTGTCCGGCCGACCGCGCACCTCTTCGGGCGCCAGTTCGTCGGCCTTCAGAAGGGCTTCCGCGGCGTCGTCCTTGCACCGCGTCAAGAGCGAGGCGCGGGCCATCGCGACATGGTGGCCGACCTGCCGCTCTCGGGACAGGCCGGCGAGTGCCTCGGGCTTGAGGTCGCCGGCGGCTTCGAGGGCGGACCAGCCGTCCTCGAAGCGGAGCAGCACGTCCATCCGGTGGAGAGTGACGTTGGTCGGGCCGAACTGGGTGTAGTCCTCGTCGCGGTCACCACCTTGTCGCCTGGCGACGTCCTCTGCTTCGTCGACGTAGTCACAGGCTGCACGGACTCGACATGGGGTCCGCTCCTGCGAGGACGCGGCGAGCGCGGCGGACAGGTAGAGCATGCCGAGGGTGGACAGACCGAGCGGCCCGCGTTCGGTGAGGTCGGCGGACAGCCGGCGAGCGGCAGCCGTAGCGAAGGCGACCGCGGCCTCCGGCCGCTGCTGGTACACCAGGCTCTTCGCGATCCGTCGTGCCGCAGCCCCCGTCTGTACGGGGTCGCCGGACCGTTCGGCGGCGGCCAGCGCACGGTCCGCGGCGAGCGCTGCCTGGATCGCCGTCGCCGAGCCGTACTTGTGCAGGTACGAAGTGGCGAGCTGGTAGACGCGGGACAGCAGGGCCTGCGCGTCCGACTGCTCACCTACGCCTGCGGCGTGCGCGGCCTGCTCGGCACCACGGATCAGGGCCGGCAGCTCCCGCGCGAGCGTGGCGTAGTGGCACGCCTGGAACGCCTCACAGCAGTACGTGAGGCGCCGCTGCAGTACGCCCGGCGCGGATGGGTCATCGCTGCTGCCCGGGGCGTACAGCGCGTCGATGACGGCGAGGGCCTCGGTGGGCGGGCCGCTACCCGCCGGCGGCGGGGGCGGGCTGTCGGACAAGAGCTGCTCCAGGGGGACGCGCAGGACTTCGGCCGCGCGCACCAGCACCGACAGACGAGGGTCCTGTTGGCGTTTCCCGCCTTCGAGGTCCTGCACCCACCTCTTCGTCTGCCCCATGAGCCGGCCGAAGTCGGTCTGGGTGAAGCCGCGCAGGCCGCGCCAGTAAGCGATGCGGCGCCCGATGCCAGTGTCCATGTACGCCCCCGAAACAAGGCACGCGCTTTGCGTGCCCCCTCTGTTGTACCGCGGCCTACGGTCCTGTGTGTGAGACGTATCACCTCGACCGTGGAGACCCCAGCCATGCCGGACACCGTGACCGGCACTACCCGCGAGATCCCACCCGAGGCGCTGGTCCTGCTCGTGCTGCCCCCGCTCGACGTGCTGACCGCCGACCAGGCCCGCGGCGCGGTCTGCGTCTGGGGCGCGGAACGCCTCACCACGGAGACGGCCGTCGACCTCGGCGAGCGGACGGACCCGGAGGCTGGACGGTGGTGGCCGCGCGCCTGCCACCGCCACATCGGCATCCGCGCGCAGCTCGCCCTCTACACCCACGTCGCCATGTGCGAGCCCTGCGTCGACGACGTCGGCCGGTGCGAGACCGGCCGCGCCCTGTCCCGGCTCATCAGGAAGTACCGCCGATGACGCCCTCGGACGCCATGAGCCCGCCCCCCGCCCTCGGGGTGCTCCCTCCCGAGCCGCCCCCGGTGACGGGATGCCGGACGTGCCGGAGCCTCGCACGGGAGCGGGAGGAGGCCCGGTCGGCGGGAGACGGCTCGCGTGTCTCGGACTGCAACGTCCTCATCCGCGCCCACCCCCATGGTCCCCGGCCCGGCACCCGGCAGGGCTGAGACTCCCGTCGGCGTCGTAGGACGAACGCGGCGCCGGCGGGCCGGGCGGTCGTCCGGGCAGGGGAGCTCGAACGGCCGCCCGCACCAGATCCCGTCACCGGCTCGCGCACCGACCGAGCCGGTGACGGCTCAGCCACGGCCCGCCTCCGTAGCACCGACTCCGGTCGGGCAGCCGCTCACCGCCCGCCCTTCGACGACCCCCGGCGTAACTGGCGCATTCCGGGGGCCGTTCGGCTTTCCCGTGGGAGACGGATCTTGGTCACCAGGGCTGAGCGCCCTTGTCAGGGACTCCAACGGTCACCCGTCTTGTGGCCGAGAGGGCTGTGGCCCGGGAAGCGGGAAGGCGAGGCCGGTCTTGACGGTCTCGAAGACGACCAGGGTCTCGTAGCGCCTGATGTTGTCGTCCGACTTGAACAAGCGGTCGCCGAGCCGGCTGCAGTCGCGCGTGCTCCTGGCGGCCAGGACGACCACGTAGTCCCAGGGACCCGCAACCTGGTAACACTGCTGAACCTGCGGATCCGAGCACATCCGTCGGGAGAACGCGCGGTGGTGCTCGAAGGATTCCTGATCGAGCGTCACCAGCACCGTGGCCAGGACGGCGGGGTCGAAGCGCTGCGGGTCGAGGACAGCGACCTGCCTGGTGATGAGGCCGTCCTTGCGGTAGCGGGCGATCCGCCGCTGGACGGCGCTCGGTGAGAGCCCGACTTGTTCACCGAGGGCGTGCAGGGTCTGCCCGGCGTCGCGCTGGAGCAGGTCCAGCAACAGGGCGTCGATTTCGTCCAGATGCAGCGGAGGCGGTTCGGGCACGCAAAAATATTGCGCCGCGGCGCGAAAATTTTCAATCGCTTCGACCGGGCGTCCGCATAGCGTCAGGTGAGTCCGCAGCCCCCGAGGAAAGACGTTGCGCATGGATCTGGACGTGGCGCGCATCGAGCAGGCCGTGCAAGTGATCGATCCGGTATTCCTGAACACCCCGCAGTATCTCGACGAGCAGCTGTGCAGGGCGCTGGACGACCGCATGGTGACGGTGAAACTGGAAACCGCCAACCCGGTGCGCAGCTTCAAAGGCCGGGGCGCCGACCTGATGCTGAGCACGCTCGCCCCGGGCACACCGGTGGTATGCGCGAGCTCGGGCAATTTCGGGCAGGCCCTCGCCTACGCGGGACGCGCCCGCGGGATGCCGGTCGAGGTGTTCGTGCCCGAGACGGTCAACCCCGCCAAGCGGGAACGGATGGAGACCTTCGGCGCCCGGGTCATCGTGGCAGGGGCGGACGGCTCGGCGGCTCGCGCGGCGGCAGCCGCCCACGCCGAACACCATCCCGACCGCGTCCACCTGCAGGACGGCCTGCAGGCCGCGATCGCCGAGGGCGCCGGGACGATCGGGGTGGAGCTGACCCGCGGCGCATCCGGTGGCACGTGCGGTCCGCGCTTCGACGCCGTCGTGCTCCCGGTCGGCGACGGCGCGCTGATCAACGGCGTGGCTCGCTGGATGAAGGAGTACGCACCCGGCACCCGGATCGTGGGAGTCAACGCCGAGGGCGCCCCCTCGATGCTGGCAAGTCTGCGCGCCGGCCGCGCGGTCCCTGTCGAACGCGCCCGCACCTTCGCCGATGGAATCGCGGTGCGCAGCCCGCTGGATGCCTCGGTGCGTCGAGCCCGTGCCTTGGTGGACGAGATGGTCCTGGTGACGGACGAGGCCATCGCCGCCGCCATGGAGCTGGCCGCACGCACGCTCGGGATCGTCCTGGAACCGGCGGGGGCCGCGGGCTTGGCGGCGATCGCCGAAGGCGCGGTCGCCGGTGTCCGCTTGGCGACGGTGCTGACCGGCGCCAACCCGCGTCCCGAGCAGGCATGGGAGCTGGCGGCCCGGTTGGCGCGGCCGTCCGCATGGCCATCGGTACTACCGGGCTCTCGAACCCCCGAGGGGCATCGAGTCCCACAGGACTGACAACTCCGCAGAGCAAGGAGAGACCATGACCGAGATCACAGCCACGAAGCGGCCGGCGGCGCCGGACTGGGAGGCGGTGACGGATGAAGAGCTGGCCGCCTACCGGAACGCGGAGAACCGCTGGCGGGCGTCCACCGCGGCGCGGGCGATGACGGGGGAACCGGATCCCGGCGCCGCGATCGGCTGGCGGGAACTGGCGTTGCCCGGCCGTGAGCTGCCGGTCCGGGTGTACCGGCCGGCCTCCGGGCGCGACGGTGACGGCACCGACCGGACGGACCTGCCACTCGTGCTCCACGTGCACGGAGGCGGCTTCGTGGGCACGGCCGTGCAGAGCGACTGGGTGAACAGCCATCTGGCCGTCCGACTGCCCGCCCTCGTCGTGTCGGTCGAGCACCGCCTGCTCGCTCCGGGCACCCCGCTGTCGGCCGCCGTCGACGACGGCTGGGATGTCCTACGGCACCTGCTGCGCGATGCCGCTCAGTGGGGCATCGACCCGGCGCGGACCGCGGTCTTCGGCGAGAGCTGTGGCGGGCTGATCTGCGCAATGGCAGCGATCCGGGCCAGAGACGCCGGCCTGCGGCTGCAGGCGCAGGTGCTGGTCAACCCCGTTGCCGACGTGACCGAAGCGATGTTCGACCATGACTCGGTCACCCGGCACGCCCACACCCCGACTCTCACCGTGCCCCAGCTGCGACTTCTCCAGCGGCTCGCTGTCCCGTCCGGTGCCGACCCTCGCGCTCTCTCGCCGCTTCACGCCGAGGACCTGAGCGGGCTGGCCCCGACGCTGGTGGTGATCCCGTCCCACGACCCGCTGGCCGATCACGGCCGCCGCTACGCCGAACGACTCCAGGCATCCGGGACGCGTACACGGCTTGTCGAACACCCCGGAGCGGGGCACGCGTTCCTCAGCTTGCCGGCCGTGGCGCAGCAGGCCGGGCCCGCGCGGGTGGAAATCCTCGAATTCCTCCGCACCTCTCTCGTCGGACGAAGCGGAAGGGCGACAGCCCGATGATGACGAGACACCCGGAGCGAGGGGCTGTCGCGGCGATGTACACGGGCCTCGGTCTCACCGTTCTCGCGGCGGCCGTTCCTTACGCCGACCGATCCGCCACCCACCTGATGGCCGACCACATCCGGTCCGGCTACCCCGGCTATGACCAGGCGCGCATCGACACGGCCGTCGACGCCTACGTGGTCCTGCTGTCGGTCGTCGGGGTGCTCGGCGTCGTCTGCTGGCTCGGGGCGGCCTGGGCTGTCAGGGCCGGCAAGCGGTGGGCCCGGCCCGCCTCCGCCGTGATGCTCGTGTTCGGCATCGGCGTCGGGCTGGCCGAGCTGCTCACCAAGGACACCTCTGGTGCGACCGGCCTGCCGCCGGCGCTGGGCTGGGTCGGCATGGCCCCGTGCCTGGCAGGTCTTTGGGCGGTCGTGCTGCTGTGGCGACGACCGCAATCGGCATGACGTCGGTGCCCGGTTCCCACCGGCCGCGGCGAGCAACATCGTCGCGCGCCGGTGGCGCGCCGAGTCGGTACCGCCCCGGCGCACGATCTGCTGTAGCCGCTGCCCTTCCTGGCCGGTCGGTCTGCGCACACGGACAGGCTCGGCCACAGCGCCTCCAGCGGTCGGATCGGATGTCACCGCACATCCGACCGCCACGGCCGCCGCCCCGGCGAACCCCTGCGGTCGGAGCAATAGCCGCAGCTCACTCCCTGACAGGCGTTACACCCGCTCTCCGTCGTTGCCGCCCCCGGACGCCTTCTCGATGCCTTTCGTGATCTCGTCGATCACGCCCTGCCCCTCGCCGACGTCGACGCCGAAGCGGACGACGACGATCTGCTCGGGGTTCTTCGGCGCGGGGAAGGCGAGCGACTCGACATAGCCGTCGGAGCCCTTGCTCGTGACCGCCTTCCAGCGCACCAGGTAACCCTTCTGCCCGGCCACGGTCACCGCCTCGGACGCCAGCACCTCGTGCGAGGTGATCGAGCCGTAGCCCTTGCCGTAGGACTCCTCCGCGTTCGCCGCGATGTCCGCCTTGGCGACCTCCTCGGCGGTGCCGCCCTTGGTGCCGAGCAGCATCGCGGGCGCCGAGTACGCGCCGCCCTTGGTGCAGGACTGGGAGGTGTCGCCGGGGCACGGGTAGGAGTCGTCCGACGTCACCTGCGCGCCGACCTGCATCTGCTGGCCGTACCAGCCGTCCGGGACGGGCAGGCTGATCCCGCTGAGCGCGTCGGTCACCGACCCGCTGTCGACCTTCGGCGGATCGGACGGGTCCGGGGACGGCGAGGCACCGCCGTCCCCGTCCCCGAAGGGGCCGCCCGGACGGTCCCGGTCCTGCTGCCGGGGTGCCGCGCCGCGGTCGCTTCGGTCGGTTCCGTCGGTGAGGGCGTACACACCGACGCCGATGCTCGCGAGGACGGCCGCGGCCAGGCCCACGGCGATGCCGGTGCGCAGCCCCCGCCGCCGTCCGGCCGGCGGCTGCGCGGGATACGCCGGGTAGCCGGGGTAGGCGGGGGGACCGGGAAACGCGGCCTGTCCGGGATACGCGGGGGACCCGGGATGTGTGGGCTGTCCGGGGGAAGCCTGCGGCACCGAGTACGCCGGGGGCCCGGCCGGCGTGCCGTCGGCTCCGGACCCGGCCGGTGTTCCGTCGGCCGGTGGCTGCGTCGGCTGTTCGGTGCGCGCCGGCGGTTCGGACGGTGCCGCGGTCGCCGGAGGAGGGCCGGACGGTGCCGCGGTCGCCGACGAGGGGCTGGGCTGTGCCGCGTCGGCCGGTGTCCGTGCCGGCTGCTCGCCGTGTTCCGGTCGTCCGGGCTCGGCCGCGTCCGTGGCCGCCGGCTGCCCGGGCAGCGTTGCCGCTCCGTCCGCCGGCACCGTTGCTTCCGCTTCCGCTTCCGCTTCCGCTTCCGCTGCCGACGGCGATGGAGGCGGCGGGTCCCCGGCGTCGGGCCCCGCGGAGCGGATCCGGTCCGTCCACGCCTTGCCGTCCCACCAGCGCTCGGTCGCGGGACCGTCACTTGTCTGCCCGGGGTCCGGGTACCACCCGGGAGGAGTCACCTGCGTCATGGGCCCACCGTATGAGGCGTCGGTGAAAGCGCGATGAGAGGACCGGCCTCGAGGTGGCCCGGGCGGGTGCGCCCGCCGGACGTCCGGGTCACCCCAGCACCAGCCGCACCGGCCGCTCCCGCGCCGGCGGCGGCAGCCGGAACCCGTCCCGGCCCGGCGTCACCGACCCCAGCACGCTCGGGTGCCGCGCCCCGGTGCTCGCCGGGTCGGTGCCCGGCAGGCCGTGCGCCGTCAGGAACCCCAGGACCGCGAACGCGTACGCCTCCTTCGCCTGCGCCGGCAGCCCCAGTTCGTCGGAGGTGCGCAGCGCCGTCCCCGGCAGCGACCGCCCGAGCAGGTCCATCAGGACGGGATTGCGGGTGCCGCCGCCCGAGGCGATCACCTCCGTGGCACCGGCCGCCCGCACGGCGTCGGCGATCGTGCGGGCGGTGAGCAGGGTCAGCGTGGCGACGACGTCCTCGGCGGGCAGCGCCTCCCACCCGGCCAGCGCCTCCCGCAGAAGACCGGCGTGGAACAGCTCCTTGCCCGTCGTCTTGGGCGGAGGCAGCGCGTAGTACGGCTCGGCGAGCAGCCGCTCCAGCAGCGGCCCGTGCACCCGGCCCCGGGCGGCCAGCGCCCCGTCCGCGTCGTACGCCGCCCGCCCGCCGCCGTACTCCCGCACGGCCGCGTCGATCAGCGCGCAGCCCGGCCCGGTGTCGAAGGCGGTCCCGTCCGGCGCGGTGAGGTTGGCGATCCCGCCGATGTTCAGCGCGACCGGTGTGCCCGGCCGGCCGCGCAGCCACAGCAGGTCGACCAGGCTGACCAAGGGGGCGCCCTGCCCTCCGGCGGCGATGTCACGCGGCCGGAAGTCGGCGACCACGGGCAGCCCGGTCGCCTCGGCGATCCAGGCCGGCTGCCCGAGCTGGAGGGTGCCGTGCGCCCGCCCCCGCTCCACCCAGTGGTAGACGGTCTGCCCGTGCGAGGCGACCAGCTCGGCCCGGCCGGAGCACAGGTCGCGGTCGGCGCGGACGGCCGCCGCGGCGAACGCCCGCCCGATCCGGGTGTCGAGCCGGCACACGTCGGCGAGCGTCACACCGGCCGGCGGCAGCGCGGCGGCCAGCGCCTCGCGCACCTCGTCGTCGTACCGCTCGCTCACCATCCCGAGCGGCTCCAGCACCAGGGTGTCCCCAGACAGCCGCAGATCGGCCGCCGCCGCGTCGATGGCGTCGTACGACGTACCGGACATCAGCCCGATCACTCTCATCGCCCTCGTGGCCTCCAACGCTCCCGTCGCCCCCTTAACCTCCGTCGCCCCCTTAGCCTCCGTCGCCCCCTTAGCCTCCGTCGCCCCCTTCACCTCCGTCACCTCCGTCACCTCCTCCGGACTCACCTCCCCTCCTCGGTGGCGGCAGGCGCCCGGCGTCCCGTCCGCCCGGGTACGGCGGCCAGGGCGAGCGCGCTCACCGCGCAGGTGGCCGCCGCGTAGTACGCGGGGACGTCCACGTTCCCGGTCCGCTCCACCGTCTCGGTGATGACGAGCCCCGCGCAGCCGGAGAACACCGCGTTGGACAGCGCGTAGGCGAGTCCCAGCCCGGTGTAGCGCACCCGCGTCGGGAACATCTCCGACAGCAGTGCGGGCCCGGGCCCCGCCATCAGCCCCACCACGGCCCCCGCGGCGAACACCGCCGCCCCCTTCGCGGCGTTCGAGGCGCCCGGGTCCTGGAGGAGGTTCAGCAGCGGAAGGGCCGACACCGCCACGAGCAGTGCCCCCGTCAGCATCACCGGCCGCCGCCCGGCCCGGTCGCTGAGCAGCCCCGCGGGGACGATCGTCACCGCGAACCCCAGGTTGGCCAGGACGGTGGCGAGCAGCGCCTGCCGGAAGCTCGCGTCCAGGCTGCTCTGCAGGTACGACGGCAGGACGACCAGGAAGGTGTACCCGGCTGCCGCCCAGCCCATGATCCGCCCCGCGCCCAGGGCGATCGCCCCCGCCACCTCCCGCGCGGGCGGCGTCACCCGCTCCCGCTCCTCGCGGAAGGCCGGCGTCTCGTCCAGCCGCAGCCGCAGCCACAGCGCCCCCAAACCCAGTGGCAGCGTCAGCAGGAACGGCAGCCGCCAGCCCCACTCGCCCAGCTGCCGCTCGGTCAGCACGGTCGCCAGCAAGGCCGCCGCTCCCGCCCCGCCGAGCAGCCCGAGCGCCACCGTGAACGACTGCCACGACCCGTACAGCCCGCGCCGGCCCGGCGGGGCGAACTCCGTCATCACCGACACCGCGCCCCCGAACTCCCCGCCCGCCGACAGCCCTTGCAGCACGCGCAGGAAGGTCAGCAGCCACGGCGCGAGGGCACCGGCCTGCGCGTACGTCGGCAGCGCGCCGATCAGCGTCGTCGCGGCCGTCATCAGCGAGATCACCAGGACCAGCACCGGCCGGCGCCCGATCCGGTCGCCCAGCCGGCCGAACAGCGCCGCGCCGACGGGCCGGAAGAAGAACGCCAGCGCGAACGAGGCGTACGTCTTCACCAGGGCCTCGGCCTCGCCACCGCCCTCGGGCGTGAAGAACCGCTCCGCGATGACCGTCGCGAAGTAGCCGTAGACACCGAACTCGTACCACTCGATGAGATTGCCCACCGAGCCCGCCACCAGCGCCCGCCGGCCCCGCGCCCCGCCCCGGTCGCCCCGGTCCCGCGGGTCCCGCCTCGCCTTTTGGTTGCCTTCCTCTCCCAACTTCCCTTCGCCTCCCCACTGCTGACTGACCGTGAGGTGCCGCGCGGCCGGTGAGAGGCCCCGTGCGTCGCCCTCCTGTACCCGGTGTCACCCGTCTCGGCAAGTCCTGCCCGGACCGCTCACCACTCAGTCCGCGGGGCGGCTACGCTCAAGGTCTGTACGTCGTTCGGGCGACTTGGGGAGGTAGCGGGATGACGGAGGTACGGCCCACGGCCGCCACCTCGGCTTCCCTGTGGGAGCGCGATCAGGAGATCGCCGTTCTCACACAGGCGGTCGACGCCCTGTGCGCGGACCGCTCGTCGCCCGGCACCGTTCTGGTGCTGCGGGGCGAGGCGGGACTCGGCAAGACCGCCCTGCTGGCCGAGGCCCGGCGCATCGCCGAACGCGCCGGCTGCACGGTGTGGTCGGCCCGCGGCGGCGAGACCCTCCGGTCCGTCCCCTTCAACGTGGTCCGGCAACTGCTCCAGCCCGCCCTGGTGACGATGCTCCCGGAGGAGGCGCGGGAGTACCTCGGCGACCGGTACGACGTCGTCGGCCCCGCCCTCGGCATAGCGGACCCCGGTGAGCGGCAGGCCGACCCGCAGGGCGTCTGCGACGGCCTCGTCACCGCCGTGCGCCGGCTCGCCCGGCGGGAGTACCCGCTGGTGCTGCTCCTCGACGACGTCCACTGGGCCGACCAGGAGACCCTGCGCTGGCTCGCCGCGTTCGCCGAGCGGCTGGAGGACCTGCCTGTCCTGGTCGTGGCCGCCCGCCGGCCCGGTGAGGCCGACGGCGAGAGCGCCCGTCTCCTGGACACGGTCGCCGCCGCGGCCCGCCCCCTGGCCACGCTCAGCGCCCTCACCCCGGAGGCGACCGCCGGGCTCACCCGCGCCACGCTGGGCGCGCACGCCGACGCCCCGTTCTGCCGCGAGGTGTGGGCCGTCACCGGCGGCAACCCGTACGACACCGTCGAACTCCTCGCCAAGGTGCGCGACAGCGAGCTGGAACCGGTCGAGGCGCAGGCCGGTGAACTGCGCGCCCTGAACCGCGCCGCCCGCGGCGGCGGCCTCGTCTCCCGCTTGGAGGACCTCGGCGTCGACGCCACCCGGTTCGCCTGGGCGGCGGCCATCCTCGGCACCGGCATCACCGTCGACATGGTCGCCCGGCTCGCCACCATGGACCGTGACGACGCCGTCCGCTGCGCCGACCTGCTCCGGGACGCCCGCATCCTCACCGAGCCCGATCCCGCCGCCGGACCGGCCGTCCTCGGCGAGCTGGAGTTCGTGCACCCGCTGATCGCCAGCGCCGTCTACCACTCCATCCCGGACGCGCTGCGCCGCGCCATGCACGGCATCGCCGCCCAGATCGTCGCCGACCTGGGCCTCGGCGCCGCGGCCGCCTCCCGCCACCTGATCCAGGTCCACCCCGAGGACGACCAGGAGATCGTCGAGCAGCTGCGCGAGGCGGCCCGCGAACACCTCGCCGTCGGCGCCCCCGACGCGGCCCGCCGCTGCCTGGAACGCGCCCTGGACGAACCGCCGTCGCCCGACACCCACGCGCGCGTGCTCTACGAGCTGGGCTGTGCCACGCTGCTCACCGCGCCCGCCACCACCATCGCCCACCTGCGCAGCGCCCTGGCCATGCCGGGCCTGGACGGGCAGGCACGCGTCGACGCCGTCTTCCGCCTCTCCCAGGCGCTGACCCACAACAACCAGCTCGACGAGGCCCTGCGCACGGTCGGGACGGAGGCCGCCCGGCTCCCCGACGGGCCCGCCCGGCTGCGGTTGCAGGCCGTCCGGTACATGTGGGAGGGCATCCACGCCGGGGAGACGGCCTCACCGGACCGTTCCGCGCGCCTGGCCGCCCTCGCCGCCACCTGCACCGGCCGCGACAACGCCGAGCGGGCCCTGCTCATCCTGCGCGGCTTCGACGCGATGACCCACGGCGAGAACGCGGAGGAGGTCGCCGAGCTGTGCGACCGCGCCCTCGTCAACGGCCGTCTCGCACCCGGGCTCGGCTGGACCGACACCGAGTGGGGCCTGGAACTGCCGATGATGCTGGCCAGCTCCTACGCCTACACCGACCGCCTCGACCGCGCCGAGGCCCTCTTCACCGACGCCCTGCGCGCCTACCAGTCCGCCGGCTGGAGCGGCGGCCACCTCGCCCTCGCCCACGCCTACCTGGGGCTCGGCCACCGCCGGCGAGGCCGCCTGACGGAGGCGGAGGACGCCCTGCGCGAGTCGCTGCGGCTGGCCGAACGGGTGGGCAGGGGCCTGCCCCTGTACTGGTCCGCCACCTGCAACCTGGTCGACACGCTGCTCGCCCGCGGCCATGTCGACGAGGCATGGTCGATCGCCGAGCAGTACGGCTTCGCCCCGCCGTACCCGTCCACCATCGTGCTGCCCGACCCGCGCTCGGTGCGCGGCCGGCTGCTGCTGGCGGTGGGCCGCACCGAGGACGGCATCGGTGAACTGGAGGCCGCGGAGAAGGCGGCGGCCACCCGCGGCCACCACAACCCGGTGCTGGTCCCGTGGGCGGTCGACCTGGCCCGGGCCGTCGCCGCCGAGGACCCCGCCCGCGCCGCCCGGCTCGCCTCCGACGCCCGCCGCCAGGCCGAGCGCTTCGGCACGGACACCGCCATCGGCGAGGCCCTGCGCTGCGCCGCCGCCCTGGAGACCGGGCAGCGCGCGGTCCGGCTCGCCGCCCAGGCGGTCGCCTACCTGGAGGCATCGCCCTGCCAGTACGAGCACGCCGCGGCCCGCGTCGAGTACGGTATCGCCGCCCGCTCGACGGCCGAACTGGAACGGGGCCTGGCCCTGGCCCGGTCGTGCGGCGCCGACGGTCTGGCGGCACGGGCCGAGAAGGCCCTGCAGGCGGTGGGCGTACCGCTGTAGCCCACCGCCCGAGGCGGGTGGCACGCCCACGCGACGCGCCACCCGGAGACGATGCCCCGCCCCGGGGGGATGGAAGCGCACGCACACGGTGCACCGCCCCGGGCGAAGGCGCGCACACGGCGCCCCGCCCAGAACGGCCGGCGGGTCAGCCCGCGCCGCCCCGCCCCTCTTCCTCCGCCGGTTCCTCCGCCAGCACCCGCTGGGCCGTGGCGAACGCCGAGTTCGCCGCCGGGACACCGCAGTACACGGCCGTCTGGAGCAGCACCGCGCCGATCTCCTCGGGCGTCAGCCCGTTGCGCCGGGCCGCCCGCACGTGCATGGCCAGCTCCTCGTAATGGCCGTGCGCCACCAGCGCCGTCAGCGTGATCATGCTGCGTTCGCGGCGGGAGAGCGTGTCGTCGGTCCAGATCTCGCCCCAGGCGTAGCGCGAGATGAAGTCCTGGAACCGGGCGGTGAACGGGGTCTGCCGGGCCTGGGCCCGGTCCACGTGGGCGTCGCCCAGCACCGCGCGCCGCACCGCCATGCCCCGCCGGGCGTGCCCGTCGAGGTGGCCGCGCAGCGCGGCCAGCACGGCCTCCGGCCGCTCCGCGGGCGCCAGGTGCGAGGCGCCCGGGATCTCCACCAGCGTGGCGCCCGGCACGGCGTCGGCGATCTCCCGCAGGTGCGCCGGGGGCGTGGCCGGGTCCTCGCGGCCGGCGATCAGCAGCGTCGGCACGGAGATCTCGCCGAGCCGGTCGCGCAGGTCGAACGCGGCCAGCGCGTCGCAGCAGGCGGCGTACGCCTCCGGGTCGGCGTCCCGGTGGTCCTTAACCAGTTCCGGCACGGTGAAACCGGGCGTGAACCAGCGGCCGTCCGCGCTCTCGGCGAGCTGTGCCAGTCCCTCGCGCCGCACCAGCGCGGCCCGCTCCTGCCAGGGCTTGGCCCCGTTGAAGTGCGCCGACGAGCAGACGACCGCCAGCGACGACACCCGCTGGGGGTGGTGCAGGGCCAGGTGGAGCCCGACCGCGCCGCCCAGCGACACCCCGGCGTAGGCGAACCGCTCCACGCCGAGCGCGTCGGCGAGCGCGAGCACCAGGTCGGCGAGGTCGCCGACGGTGGCGCCGGCAGTGACGAGGTCCGCCGCGGATCCGCCGTGGCCCGGCAGGTCCCAGCGGATCACCCGGTGCCCGGTGGACAGTTCGGGCGCCACCCGGTCCCACAGGGCGCAGGAGGTGCCGAGCGAGGGCCCGAGCAGCAGCGGGGGAGCGGAAGCGGGGCCTTCGGCGCGGTGATGGAGAAGGGTGTCGTTCAACGTCGCTCCAGAGCGCGGTCGGTGAGAACTCCGGCACAGCCGGTGTACCGGGACGGGTCGGTGAGCCCGTCGAGGTCGAGGCCGGTGTCCCGCAGCTCCGGCTCCTCGGCGAGCAGGTCGCCGAGGGCGCGGCCCTCGGCGAAGGCCCGCCGGGCGAGCTCGGTCAGCAGGGCCTTGGCGCGGGCCCGCCCCAGCACGGGGGCCAGTTCGGCGGAGAGCCGCTCGGACACGACCAGTCCGTGGGTGAGGCCGAGGTGGGCGCGCATGGCCTCGGGCCGCACCCGCAGCCCCTCGGCCAGTTCGGCGGCGTCCCGGGCGGCGCCGCCGGTCAGCCGCAGCAGGTCCCGCAGGGGCTCCCACTCGGCGTGCCAGGCGCCGGCCGGCCGCTCGTCCTCGGCGGCCAGCGAGCCGTACAGCGTGGCGGCGAGCTGCGGTGCGCGCCGGGCCGCCGCCGCGATCAGCGTGGACCGCACCGGGTTGGCCTTGTGCGGCATCGCCGACGAACCGCCGCCGCTGCCCTCGGCCACCTCGCCGGTCTCGGTGCGGGACAGCACCAGCACATCCGCGGCGATCTTGCCGAGCGCCCCGGCGGTGAAGGCCAGGCACCCGGCGAGGTCGGCGACGGGCGTGCGCAGGGTGTGCCACGGCAGCAGCGGGGCGGCCAGGCCCAGTTCGCGGGCGTACGCCGCCGGCAGCGCGGCCGGGTCCGGGGCGCCGTACGCCCCGAAGGCCGCCAGCGTGCCCGCCGCGCCGCCGAGCTGGACGGGCAGGCCGCCGCGCACGGCGGCGATCCGGTCGCGGGCGTCGAGCACCAGCGAGCGCCACCCGGCGGCCTTCAGCCCGAACGTCGTCGGTACGGCGTGCTGGGTGAGCGTCCGCCCCGGCATCGCGGTGTCGCGGTGCCCGGCCGCCAGCCGGGCCAGTGCCCGCTCGGTACGGCCCAGGTCGGCCAGGACGAGGTCCAGGACGCGCGCGGCGACCAGCATCGTCGCCGTGTCCAGGATGTCCTGGCTGGTCGCGCCCCGGTGGACGTACGGTCCGTGCTCCTCGCCGACCGCCTTGGTCAGGTCGGCGACGAGCGGGATCACCGGGTTGCCGCCGCCGCGGGCGCGTTCGGCCAGCGAGGCGGTGTCGAAGCGGGCCGCCTCGGCCGCCTCGGTCACCGCCGTCGCCGCCTCGTCCGGGGCGAGGCCGAGCGCGGCCTGGGCGCGGGTGAGGGCCGCCTCCGCCTCCAGCAGCGCCCGCAGGTACGCGGTGTCACCGGTGGCGTCGGCGGCCGGGGAGCCCGCCCACCCGGGGGCGAGCAGGCTTCCGTCGGATACTGCTGATGTCACTGGAACTCCAGGAAGACCGTCTCGCCCTCGCCCTGAAGGCGGATGTCGAAACGGTACGTGCCGTTGCCCTCGTCGGCGGCGATCAGCGTGGTGCGCCGCCCGTCCTCCACCCGCGACAGCAGAGGGTCGGCGGCGAGCGCCGCCTCGTCGCCCGGCAGGTAGATCCGGGTGAACAGGTGCACCAGCAGGCCGCGCGCGAAGACGCACAGGCTCAGGTACGGGGCGTGCGCGCCGCGCGCCCCCGGGCGCAGCGTCCGCACGTACCAGTGACCGTCGGCGTCGGTCTGGATGCGCCCGAACCCGGTGAACTCCACGCCGTTGCGCCCGAGGAAGCCGCCCGTGGCCGGGTCCCGGCGCATCGAGCCGTCCGCCGTCGGCAGGTTGCCGTCCGGGTCCGGTCCCCACACCTCCAGCAGCGCGTCCGGCAGGGGCCTGCCCTCACCGTCGTACACGTACCCGTGCACGGTGATCGTCTCGGGGTGGCCGAGGGGGGCTATCTCCTCGCCGCCGCGGAAGGGCAGCGCGTACCCGTAGAACGGGCCGACCGTGTGCGACGGCGTGGGCAGCACGTTCTCGGGGCTGCTCGTGTCGATCTTCGTCATGGCGGGTCAGCGTCCTTCTTCCATCCAGGTGGCCCGCGGGCCGTCGAGCACGATGTCCCAGTGGTAGCCGAGGGAGAACTCCGGCACCGACAGGCTGTGGTCGTACGTGGCCACCAGCCGCTGCCGGGCGGCGTCGTCCGTCACCGACTGCAGGATCGGGTCGTACGGGAA
This sequence comes from Streptomyces sp. NPDC006134, assembly GCF_040628835.1. NCBI lineage: Bacteria > Bacillati > Actinomycetota > Actinomycetes > Kitasatosporales > Streptomycetaceae > Streptomyces > Streptomyces sp. NPDC006134. The sequence goes on from NZ_JBEXTV010000017.1 coordinate 79,119, forward strand.
CAGCGGGTCGTTCGGGAAGTACATCTGCGTCACCAGCCGCTGGGTGAACGCCGAGCCGAAGACCGAGAAGTGGATGTGGGCCGGGCGCCAGGCGTTGACGTGGTTGCGCCACGGGTAGGGGCCGGGCTGGATGGTGGTGAACCGGTAGAAGCCGTCGTCGTCGGTGAGGGTGCGGCCCACACCGGTGAAGTTCGGGTCCAGCGGGGCGTCGTGCTGCTCGCGCTGGTGGGCGTAGCGGCCCGCCGAGTTGGCCTGCCAGATCTCCACGAGCTGGCCCCGCACGGGGCGGCCGTCGCGGTCCAGCAGCCGGCCGGAGACGGTGATGCGCTCGCCGACCGGCTCGCCGGTGTGCTGCCGGGTGAGGTCGTTGTCGATCTCGGTGATGTCCCGCTCCCCGAAGGCGGGGGAGGACAGCTCCACCAGCTCCGGGTCCTTGGTGACGTCGATGGCGATCGGCGGCTGCTTGGGGTGGCGCAGCACCGAGGAGCGGTAGGGGGCGTAGTCGCGGCGCGGGTGGTGCTCGACGGGGGCGCCGTCGGCGACCCGCTTCTCGTACGCGGCGTGCTCGGCCGCGATCTCCGCGTCGATGTCCTGCTGAGTGAGAGTCATGGGGGATTCCTGTGCGCTTCCTGGCGGTCGGGGACCTAGCGTTCGAGGACGAGGGCGAGGCCCTGGCCGACGCCGATGCAGAGGGTGGCGACGCCGGTGCCGGAGCCCTTGCGGGCGAGCTGGTGGGCGAGGGTGCCGGCCAGGCGGGCACCGGAGGCGCCCAGCGGGTGGCCGAGGGCGATGGCGCCGCCCTGGGGGTTGAGGATCGCCGGGTCGAACTCGGGCCACTCGGCCACGCAGCCCAGCACCTGGGCGGCGAACGCCTCGTTCAGCTCCAGCACGTCCAGGTCGGCGAAGGTCCGGCCCGCCTTGGCCAGCGCCCGGTTGACGGCCTCCACGGGGGCGAGGCCGAAGTAGTGCGGGTCGGTCGCGGACACGCCGGTCGCCGAGATACGGGCCAGCGGTTCGCGGCCGGTGGCCTTCAGGCCCTCCTCGTCGGTCAGGAGCAGGGCGGCGGCGCCGTCGTTGAGCGGGGAGGCGTTGCCCGCCGTCACCGTGCCCCCGTCCTTGCGGAAGGACGGCTTCAGCTTGGCCATCGCCTCCAGGGAGGCGTCCGCGCGGACGCATTCGTCGTCGGCGACGACGACCGGGTCGCCCTTGCGCCGCGGGACGGCCACCGGGGCGAGCTCGGCGTCGAACAGGCCCTCGGCCCGGGCGCGCGCGGCCTTGTGGTGGCTGGCGAGGGCGAACTCGTCCTGCTGCTCCCGCGTGATCTTGTGCTTGTCCGCGATGAGCTCGGCCGACTCGCCCAGCGGAATGGTCCACTGCGGTTCCATCCCCGGGTTGACCATGCGCCAGCCGAGGGTGGTGGAGTACAGCTCGGTGTGCCCGGCCGGGAACGGCTTGTCACTCTTGGGCAGCACGTAGGGGGCGCGGGTCATCGACTCCACCCCGCCCGCGACGGCGATGGAGGCGTCGCCCACCGCGATGGCGCGGGCCGCCTGGATCACCGCCTCCAGGCCGGAGGCGCACAGCCGGTTGACGGTCACGCCGGGCACCGAGGTGGGCAGACCGGCCAGCAGGGCGGCCATGCGGCCGACGTTGCGGTTCTCCTCGCCGGCGCCGTTGGCGTTGCCGAAGTACACGTCCTCGATACGGGCCGGGTCCAGGCCGGGGGTGCGGGCGAGCAGTTCGCGGATCGCGTGCGCGGCCAGGTCGTCCGGGCGGACGGAGGCCAGGGAGCCGTTGTACTTGCCGATCGGGGTGCGGACCGCGTCGACGAGGTAGACGTCCTTCACTTCACACCCTCCAGGGTGACGATCTCGGCGCCGGTCCTGGCGATGACCTCGTCCGCGGTCACCCCGGGCGCCGTCTCGGCCAGGACGAGTCCGTCCCCGGTGACGTCGAGGACGCCGAGGTCGGTGATGATCCGGTCCACGCACGCCTTGCCGGTGAGCGGCAGCGAGCACTCGGTGACGATCTTGGGGCTGCCGTCCTTGGCGGTGTGGGTCATCACGACGATGACCGTGCGGGCGCCGTGGACGAGGTCCATCGCGCCGCCGATGCCGGTGATCATCTTCCCCGGCACGGCCCAGTTGGCCAGGTCGCCCCGGGCGGAGACCTGCATCGCGCCGAGCACGGCGACGTCGATGTGCCCGCCGCGGATCATTCCGAAGGAGAGGGCCGAGTCGAAGAAGGAGGCGCCGGGCAGGACTGTGACGGTCTCCTTGCCCGCGTTGATCAGGTCCGGGTCGACCTGCTCCTCGGTGGGGTAGGGGCCGGTGCCCAGGATGCCGTTCTCCGACTCCAGGGTGACCTCGACGCCGGCCGGGAGGTGGTTCGGGATCAGCGTCGGCAGGCCGATGCCGAGGTTGACGTACTGGCCGTCGCGCAGCTCCCGGGCCGCGCGCGCGGCCATCTCCTCACGTGTCCAGGCCATCAGGAACTCACCGTCCGCTTCTCGATCAGCTTGTGCGCCGCCTGCTGCGGCGTCAGCGCCACCACCCGCTGCACGAAGATCCCCGGCAGGTGCACCGCGTCCGGGTCGATCTCGCCGGGCTCGACCAGCTCCTCCACCTCGGCGATCGTGACCTTGCCGGCCATCGCGGCGAGCGGGTTGAAGTTCCGGGCGGACTTGCCGAAGACGAGGTTGCCGTGCCGGTCGCCCTTGGCCGCCCGCACCAGCGCGAAGTCGGTGCGGATGCCGCGCTCCAGCACGTACTCGGTGCCGTCGAACTCCCGCACCTCCTTCGCCGGGGAGGCCAGCGCCACGCCGCCCGCACCGTCGTACCGCCAGGGCAGCCCGCCCTCGGCGACCTGCGTGCCGACCCCGGCCGGCGTGTAGAAGGCGGGGATGCCGGCGCCGCCGGCCCGCAGCCGCTCGGCCAGCGTGCCCTGCGGGATCAGCTCCACCTCCAGCTCACCGGCCAGGTACTGCCGCGCGAACTCCTTGTTCGCGCCGATGTAGGAACCGGTCACCCGGGCGATCCGCCCGGCCGCCAGCAGCACCGCCAGCCCGGACTCCATCGCCCCACAGTTGTTCGACACCACCGACAGGCCGCCGACCCCGCGCTCGTACAGCGCCTGGATCAGCACGTTCGGCACGCCGCTCAGCCCGAAACCGCCCACGGCCAGCGAGGCGCCGTCCGGTACATCGGCCACCGCCTCCCCGGCCGTGGCCACCACCTTGTCCATCCGAGAAGCCCCATCTCTCCGCCAGCGCCCCGAGGGAGGGAAAGTCCCAGATAGTCAGGGCACTGAGTATTTCAGCGAGGTTGCCCACACGCTGCCATCGGAGAGCCGTACCGTCAAGACCTGGGTAAACGCGACCTTCATCGTCGGCCGAGTGTGAAGACGGCTTCCCTTCGAGGAGGTATCGTCAGTGCACCAACGAATGCGATCACGGGAGCGCACATGGCCGCGGTGGACCTCACCAGCCACCCCGGGCACCTGGCCCGGCGGCTCCAGCAGGCGCACTACCTGCTGTGGAACACGATGGTCTCCGAGGAGATCACCTCGCCGCAGTTCGCGGTCCTCAACGCGCTCGTCGCCGAACCCGGCCTGGACCAGCGCACGGTGGGGGAGCGGGTGGGGCTCGACCGCTCCACGATCGCCGAGGTGATCAGCCGGCTCGGCCGCCGCGGACTGCTCGACAAGGTCCGCGATCCCCAGGACGGCCGCCGCTTCCTGCTGCGCCTGACGGACGAGGGGCAGCGCACCCACCGCAAGCTGACCGTGCGCACGGCCCGGATGAACCAGGTCTTCCTCGCCCCGCTCTCCGCCGAGGAGCAGGAGGTCTTCTTCGACCTGATCCGCCGGGTCGCGGACGCGGCGGAGGGGCTGCGCAACCCGGGGGAGCCGGTAGTGGCCCGGCGCTGACACGGACGGCCCGGGCGCCGGTCAAGGGGTCCCGTCCCGGTCAAGGGGTCCCGTCCCGGTCAAGGGGTCCCGTCCCGGTCAAGGGGTCCCGTCCCGGTCAGAGGGCCCCGCCCCGGTCAGGCGGCCCGCGCGAACACCACCCACACCTGGCCCCGGGCGAAGTTCACCGGCGCGCCGTCCGCCGTCGTGAACCGCGTGCCTTCCTGGGCCGCCCCGCGCTTCCAGTGCACGTCGTACGCCCTGCCGTCCCGCAGCACCCGGGCCGGACCGGCGCCCACCGTCTCCACGTACGGCGTGGCGCTCCCGAGGAAGTCGCGGTAGGCGGAGTCCCGCACCCGCACGTACTGCACGACCACGGTCTGGGGCGCGAGCCGCCCGCCGCCGGCCGTGACGGCGGGCGTCCCGTCCATCGCGACCAGCCAGCCCGCGTGCCGCGCGGACCAGGTGAAGGTGAAGCGGGCCGCCGGGTAGCGCACCGTGCGCGAGGTCTCGGGCGTACCGCCGGCCGGCGCCGCGCCGTACCGGAACCCCGTCGTCAGGGCGTGGGCGCCGGGTGCCGAGGGCATCAGCTCGCCGGGGCGCAGGTAGAGGTCGTGCGGGGCGGACCGCCCGGGACTGCGCAGGTACGCGCCGGGAGCCTCCTCGGGGGTCTTCGTCAGCAGCGGCGCCCGGTCGATCAGCGGCAGCAGCTTGCTCTGCGCGCCCGAGAAGGCGAGCACCGGCCGGTCGAACTGGCGCAGCAGCTCCAGATCGGACTCGCGGGCGCTGCGCACCGGCCCGACGGTCTGCGGCAGCCGTGTCGCGTACACCGCCATCAGCCGGCTCAGCCCGCCCTCGACCGGTTCCGCGTAGACGACGTCGGCCGCCTCCAGGCCCGTCTGCGGCCGGGCCGCGGGCGCGTTGTCGATCTTCACGGCGAGTACGGAGGCGGTGCCGCCCGCGGTTCCCGGCGGTGTCCGGCGCGGCCGTTCGTCGTCCGGTCCGGGCCCCGCCGTGCAGCCGGCCGCCAGGGACAGCGCCACCGCCGCCGCCAGCGCCAGTGCCGGACCCCGCCGGTTGCGCGCCGTTCGTCGCATCCCCACCACCCGCCCGCTGTCCTGTGCCATTGATTGTGCGCTTCTCGGTGCATTTCTGGCCATACCCGACCGGTCGCGATCGCGCATGCCGTTTCCGCCGATCGGCCCCGCCGGACGGCCGGCGATTCGGCCGAGCGGCTCCCGGGTACTCGGCGACCACCCCAGGAACCGACGCGCACGGCGACGGAGGGAGCGCGAGGCGATGAAGGCAGTGACCTGGCAGGGCAAGCGGGACGTACGGGTCGAGGACGTGCCCGACCCGAGGATCCAGGAACCGACCGACGCGGTCATCCGGGTCACATCCGCCGGACTGTGCGGTTCCGACCTGCACCTGTACGAGGTGCTCACCCCGTTCATGACCCCGGGCGACATCCTCGGCCACGAGCCCATGGGCATCGTCGAGGAGGCCGGCGCCGAGGTGCCGCATCTCAAGCCGGGCGACCGGGTCGTCGTCCCGTTCCAGATCGCGTGCGGCCACTGCTTCATGTGCGGCACCGGGCTGCCGACCCAGTGCGAGACCACCCAGGTCACCGCCGAGGGCATGGGCGCCGCCCTGTTCGGCTACACCCGCCTGTACGGCGCGGTGCCGGGCGGACAGGCCGAGTACCTGCGCGTCCCGCAGGCGCAGTACGGGCCGATCAAGGTGCCGGACGGGCCGCCCGACGACCGGTTCGTGTACCTCTCCGACGTCCTGCCCACCGCCTGGCAGGCCGTCGCCTACGCCGACGTCCCGCAGGGCGGCAGCGTCGCCGTGCTCGGCCTCGGCCCCATCGGCGACATGGCCTGCCGGATCGCCCAGGTCAAGGGTGCCGGGCGGGTCTTCGGCGTGGACCTGGTCCCCGAACGGCTGCGCCGGGCGCGCGAGCGGGGCGTGGAGACGTATGACCTCAGGGCCTTCGACAACGAGAAGGAGCTGGTCGCCGCGATCCGCGACGAGACCGACGGCCGCGGCCCCGACGCCGTGATCGACGCCGTCGGCACCGAGGCCCACGGCAGCGCCGCCGCCAAGCTGGCTCAGCAGGCGTCCGCGCTGCTGCCCCGCTCCCTCGGCGCACCGCTCGCGGAACGCTTCGGCGTCGACCGGCTCGCCGCCCTCTACACCGCCATCGACCTCGTACGGCGCGGCGGCACCCTCTCGCTGTCCGGCGTCTACGGCGGCATGGCCGACCCGATGCCGATGCTCACCCTGTTCGACAAGCAGATCCAGCTGCGCATGGGGCAGGCCAACGTCCGCCGCTGGAGCGACGAGATCCTCCCCTACCTCACCGACGAGGACCCCCTCGGCGTCGACGACTTCGCCACCCACCGGGTGCCGCTCGCCGAGGCGCCGCAGGCGTACGAGATGTTCCAGAAGAAGCAGAACGGCGCGGTCAAGGTGCTGCTGAAGCCCTGACGCGTGAAGTCCCGCCGGAGCCGAGGAAGCCCCGGCTCGGCCCGCCGCTTCATCGGGAAGGCGGCGGACACGCCCACGTGCCGGAGGACGCCCCGGTCGTCGTACAGACCCAGCAGCGAGCCGGCCACCGGCCCGCCCCGAAGCGTGCGATCGGAGCCGGTGGAAGGTAAATGCGGAGCCGGTGGAAGGTAAATGCGTCGACAGCACCCCTCGGCGCCCGGCAAAGTGGCCGCCCGTGACGAGCAGTGAACTGTGGACCCGTGCGGCCGCCGACCGCTACGACGCCGAGGAGGCCGAGTCGTCCTCGGCCGCCGTTCTCGGACCGACTCTCGCCTTCCTCGCCGAGCTCGCCGGAGGCGGCCGGGCACTTGAGTTCGCCATCGGGACCGGACGAGTGGGCGTCCCGCTCCGGGAACGCGGCGTGCCGGTAGTGGGCATCGAACTGTCCGAGCACATGGCGGCGGTGCTGCGGCGCAAGATCGACGAGGACACGCTTCCGGTAACCATCGGAGACATGGCCACCACGGTCGTTCCCGGCCAGTTCACCCTGGTCTACCTCGTCTACAACACCATCACGAACCTGCTCACGCAGGACGAGCAGGTCGAGTGCTTCCGCAATGCCGCACGTCATCTGGAGCCCGGCGGCCGGTTCGTCATCGAGCTGGGTGTGCCGCCGCTGCGGTTCCTGCCGCCCGGCCAGGTCGCGGTGCCGTTCGACGTCTCCGAGGAGCATCTCGGCTTCGACACCTTCGACCTGGTGGAGCAGATCCTCGTCTCGCACCACTTCACCCGCGACGGCGACGACGGCCGTTACCGGCGTGACAGCTCCCGGCACCGTTACGCCTGGCCGGCAGAGCTCGACCTGATGGCACGGATCGCCGGGCTCGAACTGGAACGGCGCGTCGCGGACTGGGACGGGTCTCCGTTCTCCCAGGACTCCGCGAAGCACGTCTCCGTGTGGCGCAAGCCGGCCTGAGGCCGGTCACCGGGCCATCGACGTCGGCCGTACCCGCCCGAGTGTCCGAAGACGCCGGGGGAACCCAGGCGGGTACAGCCGAGCCGCGCGAAGAGGCCCTCCGGGCCGGGGCCTACAGTTCCTTGATCCGCACGTCCCGGAAGGACACCACATCGGTCGTGCCGTGCACCTGGAGCCCGATGTAACCGGAGGCGAAGCGCCGGCCGTCGGTGCCCGGGTCGTCCGAGCGGGGCGGCGTGAACTCCTGGCCGCCGGTGTTGTCGAACTCGTTGATCAGCACGCCGTTGCGGTAGATCTCGTAGTGCTGGTCGACCACGCGGATCTCGTAGTCGTTCCAGGTGCCCTTCTCGGTCACCCCGGCGCCGGCCAGCCCGACCCGGTCGAAGCCGTACACCGAGCCCGTCTTGTACATGTCGCCGGTGGGGCTGTCGAACACCTGCAGTTCATGCCCGTACTTGATGGCGACCCACTCCGGACGCGACTCCTCGGGGTGGCCGTGGACCCACGGGAAGCGCACGAACACACCGGAGTTGGCGTTGCCCGTGCCGGGGGCGTCGTCGCGCCACTGGAGCTTCAGCGAGAAGTCGCCGTACTTGCGCTCGGGGAACCACAGCATGCCGAGCCCCGGTTTCGTGGTACCGGAGGTGATCGACCCGTCCGGGTTCGGCGCGAACGAACCGCCGCCCACCTGCTCCCACTTGGCCAGCGCCTCGGGGCTGCCGTCGAGGATCGTGCGGTAGCCCTCGGTCTGGCCGGGCCTGCCGATCCCGGACTGGCGGGCCGCCTTCTCGATCGCCCGGTACTCGCGCCGGTCGACCACGCCCTCGGCGAGCAGCCGGTCCAGGACCTCCTGCACGTGCTTGAGGAACAGCGCCTGGGACGTCCAGTCCTTCTCGTCCTCGATCAGCTCGCCGATCCGGCACCGGTTGTTCGTCACGCGGTTCGGCACGCCCGAGTCGACGCTCCCGACGATCACCGTCAGGCGCTCGTCGTACTCCGGGCAGTTCGGCGCCGGCACGCCGCCGCCCGCCACCACCGTGAAGCTGACGGTGCCCGGCTGGGAGGTGTTGCCCGCCTTGTCGCTCGCCCGGTAGGCGACGGTGTGCGTGCCGGCCCGGTCCACGACGACGGGCGCGGTGTACGCGAGGTAGGGCCCGCCGTCCAGCGAGTACTCGACGGCGGCCACACCCGAGCCGCCCGCGTCGGTGGCGCTGACGGTCACCTTGGCGCTGCCGACGTACGCCCCGTCGGAGTTCTTCGTGCCCTCCACGGTCGCACCCGTCACCGGCGGGGTGGTGTCCCGCGGGGGAGCGGCCACGACGGTGAAGGTGACGCTCTTCTCCGCCGCCGCGTTGCCCGCCTTGTCGGTGGCCCGGTAGCGCACGGTGTAGGTGCCCACCTGGTGGACCATCACCGGCGCGGTGTACGCCTGCCAGGCGCCGTCTCCGACCGCGTACTCGATGGTGTTGACGCCGGACCCGGTGTCGGAGGCGGTGACGGTGACCGTCGCCATGTCGATGTACGCCCCGTCCGGGTCCCGTTCACCGTCGACCGTCGCCGAGGTCTCCGGCGGGTCCGTGTCCTCGGTCGGCGGGGGCACGACGGTGAAGGCGACGCTCTTCTCCGCCGCCGCGTTGCCCGCCTTGTCGAACGCCCGGTAGCGGACCGTGTGGTCGCCGACCTGGTCGATCACGACCGGCGTGGTGTACGGCTGCCAGGTGCCGTCCGCGCCGACCGCGTACTCGACCCGGTCCACCCCGCTACCGGCGTCGCTCGCCTCGATCGCCACGCTCGCCGAACCCACGTACTGGCCTTGGGAGTTCCGCGTGCCGCGCACCTCGGCCGACGTCTCGGGCGCCGTGGTGTCCTCACCGGTGCCCTCGGTCACCACCAGCACGCCCTTCATCTCCCCGTGGCCGGGGATCGTGCAGTGGTAGAGGTACCGGCCGGGGGAGAGGGTGACCTCGGCGGTGTGCCGGCCGCCCTGGTCGTCGAAGGGGTTGGCCAGGATGTTGAGCTGGACGTCACTGTTGTACTCGGGGTCGCTCGTCACGAACGTCAGCGTGTGCGGCATGCCGGTGGTGTTGCCGGTCGCCTCGCTGTTCTCGAAGACGATCGTCGCCGGTCCGGCCACCGCCGTCTCGGGTGCCGACGTGTACTTCGTGATGTCGTTGCCCGCGGTCCAGGTGAGGACCTGCTCCGCGGCGGCCTCCTCGGCCCGCGGCTGCCCGGAGGCGGGCATCGTCTGGAGGCCGAGCATCACCAGCAGGCCCGCCAGCAGGGCGGCCCACACTCTTCGCTGCCGTATCACCGCGTCCCCCTCGCCAGTTGTCCGGCGGCCGGGGTGGGCCCGCCGCCCGTGTAGGTGACCCGCCACAGGGCCGACCGGGAGTCGGAAGTGAAGAAGCCGCGCCCGTAGTCCAGGACGTACAGCGCGCCGTCGGGGCCGAACCGCCAGTCCATCAGGTTGCGGATGCCGTCGTTGCCGACCGGCACGATCTTCTTCAGCGACTCCGAGTGCACCGGCGGACCGCCGTCGCCCTGCGTCGCGGGGTCCATCAGCACCGCGTTGCGCGGCTGGTCGGCGTCGTAGAAGTCGCCGACGAACCACTTGCCGTCCCAGTACGCGGGCCACTTGGTCTCGCTGGGGCTGTCCGCGTCGTACCGGTAGACCGGGCCGTTCATCGCCGCCTGGCCGCCGCCCTTGAGCCAGGGCAGCCGGTAGGTGGCCTCCTCCTTCTTGTACGACGGGACCCCGTCGGCGTCGCGCGGGAAGTCCGGGCCGCCGCCGTCCGGTGAGTACCAGATGTTGTTGCCGGTCACCGGCGGCAGGTTGACCAGGCCGTCGTTGTTCGGCGACTCGTTCTTCGGGTGGTCGCAGTCGTACCAGCCCAGCGGCTGCGACGGGTCGGGCAGGTTGCGGTCCCGGTAGGGCTGCTTGTTGCCCATGCAGTACGGCCAGCCCCGGTTGCCCGCCTCGGTGATCACGGCGAACTGGTCGTACTTGGCCGGACCCCAGGTCGGCGACGGGCTGCTCGCGTCCGGGCCGACCCAGCCCGCGTAGAGGATGTCGGTCGACTTGTCGACGAAGATGCGCGCCGGGTTGCGCACGCCCATCACATAGATCTCGCCGCGCGTCTTGCCGCCGCCCTCGTCGGTCTCCTTGCCGGTGAAGAGGTTGCCCTCGGGGATCGTGTACGTCCCGTCCGGCTCCGGGTGGATGCGCAGGATCTTGCCGTTGAGGTTGTTGGTGTTGCCGGCGGTGCGGCGGGCGTCCGCGAAGGACACGCCCTTGAAGTTCGGCTGCGGGTTGTTGCCCGAGTAACCGTCGCTGAAGCCGCTGGAGTTGTTGTCACCGGTGGCGATGTACAGGTTGCCCCGGGAGTCCCAGGCCATCCCGCCGCCCGCGTGGCAGCAGCTGTGGATCTGCACCGGCCACTTCAGCAGCACCTTCTCGCTGTTCAGGTCCAGCCTGCCGGTGGCCTCGTCGAAGGTGAAGCGGGAGACGCGCCGCTCGGCCATGTGCGTGTCGCGGTCGATCCGGGAGTGGGGGGTGTAGTGCAGGTACACCCACCCGTTCTCCGCGAACCGCGGGTCCAGCTCGATGCCGAGCAGCCCCTCCTCGACCTTGACCAGCTCGTCGCCGCCGCCCTTGTTGCCGAAGACCGTCAGCTCGCCCGCGAGCGTGACCTTCTCCGTCCTCGGGTCGTAGACGTGGATCTGGCCCTTGCCCTTGCCGATGTCCGGGTTGTTCCAGTCCGTGATCACCGGCTGGGAGGCGTCCGCGCCGCCCCGGCCGATGTAGAACACCCGGCCGTCGGGGGCGGTGACCAGGCCGTGCGGCTCGCCGATCTGGTCGTTCTGCCCGGGCTGGTTGGGCTGGGTGAGCCGCTCCGCCTTGTAGTTGCCGCTGATGGTGGCCTTGCAGTCGGCCTGCACCAGCCGGGTGGTCCACAGCAGCGCCCCGCGCAGGTGCTCGCGGAAGTCGGTCTCGTCGTACGACGACACCGTGCCGCCCATGCCCGTGTAGAAGGAGCGCCCGCCGTCGTAGTCCCGGCACCAGCTCACCGGATGGTCCCAGCCGTTGGCGCCCGCGCCGGGCCGGTACGTCGACTCGCGCACCCGCGCCACGGTGTGCACCTCGCCGGAGGGGTTCTTCACCCAGTTCAGCCACTTGTCCAGCCTCTTCCACTGCACCGGCAGGTCCTTGGTGGCCGGGTGGCGCCGGTCGCCGACCTCGACGGTGGCCCGCTGGACCTCCGCCGGGCTGGAGGTGGCCGGGCGGGCGCCGACGAGCCCGGTGAACCAGTCGGAGTACGGCTCGGCGCGCGCCGCGTCGTGGATGCCGACGAAACCGCCGCCGGCCTCCATGTACGCCTCCAGACCGGCCTCCTGGTCCGGGTCGAGCACATCGCCGCCGCCGGTCGGGAACACGATCGCGTTGTACCGGCTGAGCCTGCGGTCGTCGGTGAAGACGGAGGCGTCGTCCGTGGCCTCCACCCGGAAGCGCTGTCCCGCCGGGCCGGACAGGCCGATCTGCTCGATCGCCTCGATACCGGCGTTGACGAGCGGCGACTCCTCACCGGGTGCGGCCGACCCGTAGAAGATCAGGACGCGGACGTTCGCACCACCCGGCGGCGAGGTGATCGACATCGTTGTCAGGGACGGATCGGGGGCCGGGCGCGCGCTGGCGGCGGGGCCCGACAGCAGTCCCGCGGCCACCACGCCGGCGGCCAGGGGAGCCGCCCAGACCCGTCTCCTCCTGCCTCTGGCGTTCCCGGTGCCACCGGTGTTCCCGGGGCTTTCGGCGTGCGCGGTGCTTCGTGCGCTCAATCCTCGTAGGTGCAGGGGCTCGTGTTGCGATGTGAAGCGCATGCGGTCACCCACTCCTCCCTCGGTCGCGGAAGCGGCAACAGCAACAGCGCCAAGGAAGCTAGACCTCTTTGCGTGGCTCGCCAATAGGTATGACCGTGATGCCACAAACTTTGTCCTGAGTGTGGATAAACGGGGCTGTGCCCGCTACCGTCTCACAGGCTCATCACAGCTACGTCCCGGCACTTTCCTTACCAGCGTGGGGAGTTCGGCATGGACAGACGCGGCTTCAACCGGCGGGTGCTGCTGGGCGGCGCGGCCGTCGCGACGTCGTTGTCGCTGGCCCCGGGGTCGGCCGGCCCCGCGGACGCCGCCACCGGCGACACGGTGCGGACCGCCCCGGCCGGGGGCGAGGTCAGGCACCTGAAGCTGTACGCCGAGAAGCTGCCCGACGGGCAGATGGGCTACGGCCTGGAGAAGGGCAAGGCGACGGTCCCCGGCCCGCTGATCGAGCTCAACGAGGGCGACACCGTCCACATCGAGCTGGAGAACACGATGGACGTGCCGGTGAGCCTGCACGTCCACGGCCTGGACTACGAGATCTCCAGCGACGGGACGAAGCTGAACAAGAGCGACGTCGAGCCGGGCGGCACCCGCACCTACACCTGGCGCACCCACGCGCCCGGCCGCCGCAAGGACGGCACCTGGCGGGCGGGCAGCGCGGGCTACTGGCACTACCACGACCATGTGGTGGGCACGGAACACGGCACCGGAGGCATCCGCAAGGGCCTGTTCGGCGCGGTGATCGTCCGCCGCAAGGGCGACATCCTGCCGGACCGCACGCACACCGTCGTCTTCAACGACATGCTCATCAACAACAGACCCGCGCACTCGGGTCCGGACTTCGAGGCCACCGTGGGAGACCGGGTCGAGTTCGTGGTGATCACGCACGGCGAGTACTACCACACCTTCCACCTGCACGGTCACCGCTGGGCCGACAACCGCACGGGCCTGCTCACCGGGCCGGAGGACCCCAGCCAGGTCATCGACAACAAGATCACCGGGCCGGCGGACTCCTTCGGCTTCCAGGTGATCGCGGGCGAGGGGGTGGGCGCCGGGGCGTGGATGTACCACTGTCATGTGCAGAGCCACTCGGACATGGGCATGGTGGGACTGTTCCTGGTGAAGAAGACGGACGGGACGGTCCCGGGGTACGACCCGCACGAGGGCCACGCAGGGCACGAGGGACAGGAGTCCCCGCAGACCGGGGACGCGGACGGGCGGCGGCACGCGCACTGACGGATCGGGGGCGGACGGCCGCCGCCCGGACCGGCGTGGGACTGCCGGCGGCCCGGCCGCACCCCGCGGGCGCCGGGCGGGTCCCGGTGCGGGCCCGGCGCGTCACCGCCGTCGGCCCGGCGGACGTACCGGGCCGCGTGCGTCACGTCCGTATGAGGCGGTGCGGGCCACGATGCCCGGCGGCGACCGCTCCGGCATCCGCTCCTTGACCGCCTGCTCCAGCCACCCGGCGCCCTTGTACGGGCCTACGCCCCCTGCGGCGCGGTCTTGATCACCGCGAACCGGGCGCCGTACGGGTCGGCGAGCCGGGCGACGCGCCCGACGCCCTCGATGTCCGTGGCCGGCACGCGCACCGTGCCGCCCAGCTCCTCGGCCTTGGCGACCGCGGCGTCCGCGTCGGGCACCTCGATGTACGGCAGCCAGTACGGCTCCGTCTCGGCCGGATCGTCGGCCAGCGGGACGAGCCCGCCGAACATGCCGTCCTCGCCCTGGCCGGCCGGGTTGACACAGGTGTACGTGCCGCCGGGGAAGGAGACGACCGAGGTCTCCAGGCCGAGCACGGTCCGGTAGTACGCGGCGGCGGCGGGGACGTCCGGTGTGTACAGCTCGGCCCAGCACAGCGATCCGGGCTCCCCGGCCAGGTCCAGGCCCGCCAGCTGCCCGGGCTGCCAGATGCCGAACGGCACGCCCGCCTGGTCGGCGAGAATCGCCATGGTGCCTTTCCCCATGACGTCCATCGGCCGCATGAGCACACTGCCGTGCGCCTGCTCGGAGGCCTTGGCGGTGGCCTCCGCGTCCGGGCTCTGGAAGTAGACCGTCCAGGACGGCGGACCCTGCTCCGGCGTGATCTGCATGCCGCCGGCCGCCGTCCTGCCGTCCCGCTGGAAGAAGCCGTAGCCGCCGGCCTCCGGCCCGGCCGACCGGAAGCGCCAGCCGAAGAGGGCGCCGTAGAAGGAGGCGGCGCCGTCGATGTCGGAGGTGCCGACGTCGATCCAGTTCGGGGAGCCGTCGACGAAACGGGTGGTGAGCATCATCGCCCTCCTCGGAAGAGTCCCGTTGCCTGCTCTGCCGAGTCTTGCACCGCCCACTGACAACCGCCGCCGGGGCGAACCGCCGGCCCGTCCGCCAGACGGGTCCGGATCGGTCCGGGCACGGCTTCGCGTGCCACCACATGCCACCGCGTGCCACCGCATGCCGTCGCATGTCCCCGCGCGCCGCCGTGCACCCCGGCACCGCGCGGGGGACCATCGGGGGGCCGAAGGCCCTGGAGCGCCCCGTTGATCCCGCGTTGATCGAACGTTTTTCACCGCCGGGCACGATCCTGTCCATGTCTGTGGAAACGATCATGTCGCCGTCCGAGCTCGACTGGCAGGAGGAGGCGCTGTGCGCGCAGACCGGGGGAGACTTCTTCTTCCCCGAGCCGGGCAGCTCCGTCCGGGAGGCGAAGCGGATCTGCGCGCTGTGCCCGATCCGGCCCGCCTGCCTGGACTACGCACTGGCCAACGACGAGCGTTTCGGCGTCTGGGGCGGTCTCTCCGAGAAGGAACGGCTGATGCTGCGGCGGGCGGGAGACTGACACCGCCTCCCGCCCGTGGCGGCCGGCGTGCCGCCGGTGCGGCACGGGTGCCGTCAGCCGCCCGCGCGGGCCGCCATCCGGGCCTTGCGCGCCGCCAGCTTCTCGTCGAACTTGGCGGCCTCCGCGTCCAGTCCACCCATGAACAGCCCCAGTTCCTCCTGGGCCTTGAGGCCCTCCGGGCCGAGGCCGTCGATCTCCAGGACCTTCAGGTGGCGCAGCACCGGCTGGAGCACGTCGTCGTGGTGGATGCGCAGGTTGTAGACCTCGCCGATCGCCATCTGCGCGGCGGCCCGCTCGAAACCGGGGATGCCGTGGCCGGGCATGCGGAAGTTGACGACCACGTCGCGCACCGCCTGCATCGTCAGGTCGGGCGCCAGCTCGAACGCCGCCTTGAGCAGGTTCCGGTAGAAGACCATGTGGAGGTTCTCGTCGGTCGCGATGCGGGCCAGCATGCGGTCGCAGACCGGGTCGCCGGACTGGTGGCCGGTGTTGCGGTGCGAGATGCGGGTGGCCAGCTCCTGGAAGGCGACATAGGCGACCGAGTGCAGCATCGAGTGCCGGTTGTCCGACTCGAAGCCCTCGCTCATGTGGGCCATGCGGAACTGCTCCAGCTTGTCCGGGTCCACGGCGCGCGAGGTGAGCAGGTAGTCCCGCATCACGATGCCGTGCCGGCCCTCCTCCGCCGTCCAGCGGTGCACCCAGGTGCCCCAGGCGCCGTCGCGGCCGAACAGGGAGGCGATCTCGTGGTGGTAGCTGGGGAGGTTGTCCTCCGTCAGGAGGTTGACGACCAGGGCGATCCGGCCGATCTCGGTGACCTTGGACTGCTCCTTGTCCCAGGCCTCGCCGTCCTCGAAGAGGCCGGGGAAGTTGCGGCCGTCGCTCCACGGCACGTACTCGTGCGGCATCCAGTCCTTGGCGACCTTCAGGTGCCGGTTCAGCTCCTTCTCGACCACTTCCTCCAGTGCGTACAACAGCCGGGCGTCGGTCCAAACGGCGGGGCTGCCGAGGTGCGGGGAAGTGATCGTCACGGGTACTCCAGGGGGACGTACGGCAAAGCGGAAAGCGGCCGGCGAGCGGTGCCGGAACCTACGGAATCGTAGGCTACGAAAGCGTAGGCTACGAGTCCGTAGGTTACGAGGCCGTAGGTTAAAGTCGCCGTAAAGGTGCCTGATCAGCCCGGTGGGCCCGTATCCGTCGGGTGCGGGCGCCTGTCTCCCCGTCTGTCCCCGGCGCAGCGAAAGGCCCCGGAACTCGCAGGTCCCGGGGCCGCACGGGTGGCGTTTTCACCCGTCAGGAGTACAGCTCCCGCAGCCGCACCGAGAGGCACGTCACACAGCCCTCGAGTTTCTCGAACTCGCCGATGTCGACCACGACCGGCTGGTGGCCGAGGTCGGCGAGCAGCTCCGCCGTGCGCGGCGCGCTCGCCGCCATCAGCAGCTTGCTCCCGCCCAGCGGCACCACATGCGCCCCGGACTCCTCCGGCACCGGCAGGAAACGGCCGAACAGCGACGGGGTGTCCATCTTCGGGATGTGCCCGATCACCGTCCCGTCGGGCAGCGCCGTCACCGCCGACTTCAGGTGCAGCACCTTGCTCACCGGCACGGCGACGACCCGCGCGCCCAGCGGCTCGAACGCGGCCCGCACCTGCTGCACCCCGGCCGCGTTGGTGCGTCCGCCGCGGCCGACGTAGATCGTGTCGCCGACCTTCAGCACGTCGCCGCCGTCCAGGGTGCCCGGTTCCCATATCCAGTTGACCGAGCAGCCCAGCCGGGCCACGGTCTCCTCCACGCCCATGGTCTCCGCCCGCCGGGACTCGGCGCCGGGCCGGGTGATCAGCGCGACGTTCTTGTACATGACCACCGTGTCCTCGACGAACACCGAGTCGGGGCAGTCGTCGGCGGGGTCGACCTCGATCGTCTCCCAGCCGTGGGTGCGCAGGGCCTGGACGTACGCCTCCCACTGCTCGACGGCGAGATCGACGTCGACCTTCTCCCGCGCGACGTGGGTCACCAGCCCCTCGGCGAGGCGCGGGCTGGGGCGGCGGACGAGGGCCTTCTTGCTGGGCACTGGGGTCTCCGTATCGGCGGTGTCTTTCCGGCACCATGATGCGACGCCGGTCCGTCATCATGCAGGGCGGGTCCCCGCGGGCGAAAACTCCGCCGCCGCCGTCAGACGGTGGCCCTCCTGAGGTGCTCCGCCGTGAAGGAGCCGCGGGCCGCGAGGAGTTGCCGCGGGGTCCCCTCGAAGACCACCCGTCCGCCGTCGCGGCCCCCGCCCGGCCCCAGGTCGACGACCCAGTCGGCGTACGCGACGACGTCCAGGCTGTGTTCGACGACCACCACCGTGTTCCCCTTGTCGCGCAGCCGCAGCAGCAGGTCGCCCAGGCGGCCGACGTCGCGCGGGTGCAGCCCGGCACTGGGCTCGTCGAAGACGTACGTCATCCCGGTCAGGCTGGAGCCGAGGTGCCGCACGGTCTTCAGCCGCTGCCCCTCGCCGCCGGAGAGCGTGGCCGTCTCCCGGTCGAGGCCGAGGTAGCCGAGCCCGATCGCCTCGATGCGCTCCAGCGCGGCGACGGCGGCACCGGCGACCGGCCCGGCCACCGGGTCGTCGATCTCCTTCAGCACCGCGATCAGATCGGTGACCTGCATGCGGGTGCAGTCGGCGATGGACAGGCCGCGAATCCGGGTCGCGAGCGCGGCGGCGTTCAGCCGGGCCCCGCGGCACTCCGGGCAGACGTCCTCGGTCAGGAAGCGCTCCACCAGGTCACGGGTCTTCCGGCTGAGCGCGGACAGGTCCCGCTTCAGGTACAGCCGCTCGAAACGGTCGGCCAGCCCCTCGTAACCGATGTCCCGTGCGCCGCCGGTGTTGTCGACGGTCACGGTGGCCCCGCGCCCGCGCATCAGGAACTCCCGCTCGGCGGCGGTGAACTCACCCACCGGTTTGTGCACGTCCACCCCGGTGGTGTTGGTGTACGTCTGCCCCTGCCAGGTGCCGACGGCGAACGGCGGGAAGAGGATCGCGCCGCCCGCCAGCGACCTGGCCGGGCCGATGATCCGGTCCCAGTCGGGCCGCACCTTCCGGCCCAGCCCGTCGCAGCCGGGGCACATGCCCGACGGGTCGTTGAACGAGTACGCCGTCGCCGGCCCGGCGCTCGGGGTGCCGTGCCGGGAGAACAGCACCCTGAGCACCGAGTAGACGTCCGTCATCGTGCCGACCGTGGACCGCGAGTGGCCGCCGACCGGCCGCTGGTCGACGACGATCACGGGGGAGAGGTCCTCCAGCGCGTCCGCGTGCGGCCGTTCGTACGTGGGCAGCCGGTTGCGCACGAACCAGGTGAACGTCTCGTTCAGCTGGCGCTGTGACTCGACCGCGATCGTGTCGGACACGACCGTCGACTTCCCCGACCCCGAAACGCCGGTGAACACGGTCAGCCGGCCTTTCGGGATGCGGAGGGTGACGTCCTTGAGATTGTTCTCGCGGGCTCCGATGACGGTGATGAACTCGTTCGCGACCTCGCTCATACCGGGGACGCTAGGCGGGATACCCGACAGTTTCCGGCGTGATTTCCTTCAGTTCTCCCTCCTCCAGCATCAGCCAGCGCGTGATGCCGACCGACTCCAGGAACGGCAGGTCGTGGCTGGCCACGATCAGCGCCCCCTCGTACGACTCCAGGGCCGTGGTGAGCTGCCGGACGCTCGCCATGTCCAGGTTGTTCGTCGGCTCGTCCAGCATCAGCAGCTGCGGCGCGGGCTCGGCCAGCATCAGCGCGGCCAGCGTCGCCCGGAACCGCTCGCCGCCGGAGAGCGTCGCCGCCTTCTGGTCGGCGCGGGCGCCCCGGAACAGGAAGCGCGCGAGCCGCGCCCGGATCCGGTTGTTGGTGGCGCCCGGCGCGAACCGGGCCACGTTCTCGGCGACGCTCAGCTCGCCGTCGAGGACGTCCAGGCGCTGCGGCAGGAACCGCAGCGGCACGTGCGCCGTCGCCTCGCCCGCCACCGGCGCCAGCTCCCCGGCGATCGTACGCAGCAGCGTGGTCTTGCCCGCGCCGTTGCGCCCGATCAGCGCGATCCGTTCGGGACCGTGCAGATCCAGGCCCCCGGCGACCCGCGCCCCGTACCGCAGCTCCAGCTCGCGCAGGGTGAGCACGGACCGGCCCGGCGGGACGGCCGTGTACGGCAGGTCGACGCGGATCTCGTCGTCGTCCCGTACGGCCTCCGCCGCCTCGTCGAGGCGTTCCTTCGCCTCGGCGAGCTTCTCCTCGTGCATGATGCGGTGTTTGCCCGCGGACTCCTGTGCCGCGCGCTTGCGCGCCCCCATGACGATCTTGGGTTCGCGTTTGCTGTCCCACATCTTCTGCCCGTACCGCTTGCGGCGGGCCAGTTTGACCTGGGCGTCGGCCAGTTCCCGCTTCTGCTTGCGCAGATCGGACTCGGCGACGCGCACCATGCGCTCCGCCGCCTCCTGCTCGACGGCCAGGGCCTCCTCGTAGGCGCTGAAGTTGCCGCCGTACCAGGCGATCTCGCCGGAGCGCAGGTCGGCGATCTGGTCGACCAGGTCCAGCAGTTCCCGGTCGTGACTGACCACGACCAGCACGCCGGGCCAGGACTCCACGGCCGCGTACAGCCGCCTGCGCGCGTACAGGTCGAGGTTGTTGGTCGGCTCGTCGAGCAGCAGCACGTCCGGGCGGGCGAGCAGCAGTGCCGCCAGCCGGAGCAGCACGGACTCGCCGCCGGACACCTCGCCGATGGTGCGGTCCAGGTCGACGTGGCCGAGGCCGAGTTCGCCGAGCGTGGCCAGGGCGCGCTCCTCCACGTCCCAGTCGTCGCCGACGGTCTCGAAGTGCTCCTCGGCCACGTCACCGGCCTCGATGGCGTGCAGCGCCGCCCGCTGTGCGGCGATGCCGAGCGCCTCGTCGACCCGCAGGGCGGTGTCGAGGGTGACGTTCTGCGGGAGGTAGCCGACCTCGCCGGCGACCCGGACGGTGCCGTCGGACGGGGCGAGTTCCCCGGCGATCAGCTTCAACAGGGTCGACTTTCCCGACCCGTTGACGCCGACGAGCCCGGTCCGGCCGGGACCGAAGGAGACGTCGAGGCCCTCGAAGACGGGAGTGCCGTCGGGCCAGGTGAAGGAGAGGGACGTACAGCTGATGGACAAAGGCATACGGGCCTCCGCGGTTGCGTGATGCGGTCAGGGCAAACGCGTGTGAGACACCGGGAGGCGGCGACCGTCGCGGGAGAACCGCGGGGAGGGACGAGGGAGCCGGGCGGTCCCGAGGGCCCGGAGGGGGCCGGACAGCCTTGGGCAGAAGAAAAGCCCTGTTCGTCGGGGACGGCTCGAACGCCGAGGTCGCACGCGGCGCACACACCTCACAGGGGTGTGACGCGGTGTCTCAGGACCTCAGACGAGCAACGTCCTTCTCCAATCGACGGCAACAGGACCGCTGTACAGCGTAGGAGGGGCCGGAACGGCTGTCAACGCCTTTTCGCCGCCGCCCGCCGCACCGGCCGCCCGCGCCGTGGGGTCAGCGGCTGCCCCGCATCAGCTCCGCCAGGTCGTGGTCCAGGTCGAGCTGGAGGTGCTCCAGGCCCGCGGGCACCAGCTCGTCCGTGGCGGCGAGGAAGCGGCGCAGCTCCCCGGAGCGGACGTGCACCACGGCGGTGCCCTCGGGGGCGTGGAACTCCAGGACCGTGCGGTCGTACCCGTACGGCCGCACCCGCACGTCGCCGTGCCCCTCGGGCTGTTCCATCCCCGCGGCGAGGAGTTCGCGGGAGAAGGTCCAGCAGACGTCCACGCCCTCCAGGGTGGCCGGGGCAGGGAAGGTCATGCGGACGGCGAAGGGATCGCGCCGGTCGTAGGACAGCGTGGCGGGAATGCTCGGCATCCGCGGCGCGGCGGCGACGAGACGGGCCTCTACGGGCTGCTCGATGACGGTGGACAACGCCTGCTCCCTCGTGTCGGCTGGACGGACTGACGGGCGGATGGTGCCGGGCACGGGGAAAGACGATGGAATGAGCCGTTCCGTGCGCACGCCGACCGAGTGACCTCTGTCACCGTCGCCATGCACCGGAGTGACGCGGTTCTTCACCGTGCGCCGCACGCCCGGCGGCATGCCGAGCGCTATGCCGTGTTCGTCCGTAACGTGGGTATCCGTTCGCTGAACGTGAGAGGAAGTGAGCGGACATGCCACGCGGTTCGAGCCCCAAACGGGAGCGGCAGTACGAACACATCAAGGACAGCGCCCGGGAGCGCGGCGCGAGCACCGGACGGGCCGAGGAGATGGCCGCCCGCACGGTGAACAAGGAGCGCGCCCGGTCCGGCGAGACCAAGAGCTCCGGCCGCGGTGCGGGCAAGGACACGTCGTCCGGCGGCGGCCGGCGGTCGGGGCAGGGCTCCCAGGAGGCCACCTACGACCAGCTGTACCAGGAGGCCAGGCGCCGCGACCTCCCCGGCCGTTCGCACATGAACAAGAGCGAACTGCGGCGCGCCCTGGGCGGCGGGTGAGCCGCAGGGCTCACCCGGGCGTCTCCCGGTGGCGCTCCAGCTCCGGCGCCGTCATGGTCGCCGCGAACTCGACGACGCGGTACCGGCACACACCGGCGGTGACGAACGGATCGCCCGCGACGGTCTCCTCGATCCGCGCGCGGTCCGGTGCCACCGCGATGATCACTCCGCCGTCGCGGGGGTTCTTCCGGCCGGACGCCAGGAAGAGCCCCTTGCGGTACTGCTCGTCGAGCCACGCCACGTGCGCCTCCAGCACGGCGTCGACGGCGTCGAGCGGGGCGGTGTAGGTCAGCTCCAGGACGAACATGATCATGAGCTTACCCCCGGTGGTCCGCGGGCGCCGGGGGCCCGTACGCTCGACCCCACCATGACGACCGACCCCAGCACGACGACCGTGGGCGTTCCCGAGGGCTGGCCCGTGACGGAGGAGCAGGCCCGCGCCGTCCAGGAGGAACTGCGCGGGCGGGTGGTGCTCGACGAGCCGGGGCCGCCGCCCGGGACCGGCCATGTCACCGGAGTGGACGTGGCCTACGACGACGAGCGGGACCTGGTCGCCGCCGCGGCCGTCGTCCTGGACGCCGCGACCCTCGCCGTCGTCGCCGAGGCCACCGCCGTCGGACGCGTCGCCTTCCCCTACGTCCCCGGCCTGCTCGCCTTCCGCGAGATCCCGGCCGTCCTCGCCGCCCTGGACGCCCTGCCCCGCCCTCCCGGACTCGTCGTCTGCGACGGCTACGGCCTCGCCCACCCGCGCCGCTTCGGCCTCGCCAGCCACCTCGGCGTACTCACCGGACTGCCCACGATCGGCGTGGCCAAGAACCCGTTCACCTTCACGTACGCCGAGCCGGACGCGCCGCGCGGCAGCACCTCCCCGCTGCTCGCGGGCACCGAGGAGGTCGGCCGCGCCCTGCGCACGCGGGACGCCGTCAAGCCGGTCTTCGTCTCCGTCGGCCACCGCGTCGGCCTGGGCGACGCCTGTGCGCACACGCTCGCGCTGACCCCCGCCCACCGCCTGCCGGAGACCACGCGCCGGGCGGACGCCCTGTGCCGTACGGCGCTGCGCGCGGCCTCCCGGCCGGCCTGACCGCCGCGCCCGCCGCATCCGCCGGGCCGGGGGCGGCCCGGCTCACCCGGACGGTTCTTCGATCCGCCAGCTGCCCACCTCCCGGTAGGCCGAGTCGTAGACGGCCGAGCCGTCGCCGGGCCGGAGTGCGTAGTGGCGGAGGTTGCCGCCCCAGTACCGCAGGATCCGGCCGAGCTCATCCGCCGGGTCCTCGGCCAACGCGCCGTCGTCCATGGTGACTTCGAGGAGGAATCTCATGCCTTCAAGTGTTTCATTGAACTCCTTCTTGGCAGTTTCGCGTGAGCGGGGCCGACAGCAGGTGGGAGTGAGGCGGGAAAGTCTCAAATCCAGGGGAGGGCGGGCTGCCGTACGCGCGGGCCGGCTGAGTACGCCCTCTGAGTAGCCGTACGGATGCGGGGCCGCCGCCCGGACCGGCAGGCTCGGCCGTATGACGACGCACCGCGCACCGAAGTCCGTGGCCCGCCCCGGCCGCCCCGGCCGCCCCGCCGAGCGCGCCGTGACGGCCGGGCTGGCCCTCGCCGTGGCGGCGGGGCTGGCCTGGGCCGGAGGGATGCTCTACACCGTCGTGGAGTGGTGGTCGTAGGCCGCGGCGGGCCTGTGGGATATGGCAGGGCGGGCCCGCGGGACGTGGCAGGGCGGGCCCGCGGGACGTGGTGGGCGGGCCCGCGGGACGTGGTGGGCGGGGCCGCCGGTCAGCGGACCGCGGCCAGCCGGAAGCCGATGCCCGCCGCCCGCAGCCGTCCGATCAGCGCGTCCCCCATCGCCACGGCCGGGGTGACCTGTCCCGCCGTCGGCGGCAGGTCGTCGAGGGCCAGGGACAGGGCCGCCTCGGCGAACATCTTCGCCGTCTCGTCGTACCCGGGGTCGCCGCCCGTGACCTCCGTGAACACGCGCCGCCCGCCGCCCTCGCCGACGAAGCGGACCGTGAACCAGCTCCGCGCCCGCCGCTGCGGCCCGGGCCCGTCGCCGGGCCGGACCAGGCCGGACAGCCGGCGTCGCGCGGCCGGCACCTGGGCCGCCGCCACCAGCGCGCCGAGGGCCGCGGCCCCGCCCACCGCGACGGGGAGGTGCCGTACGGCCGCGTAGTGGCGGTAGCGGAAGTCGGGGCCGTAGCGGGCCAGCGCCCGCGCGGAGCGCCGTACGATCTGCGGGTCGACGGTCGGCAGCGGCAGCGCCCACGCGCCGACCTCCCCGGCGAACCGCGGCGCCCCCGTCGGCGTCGCCACCCGGCGCCCCACCAGCCGCGGCTCGTGCCGCCGGCGGTCCCGCGCGGCGGCCCGCATCTGCCGCAGACGCGCGAACTGCCCCAGCGCGGAGGCGAACGTGCCGCCCGAGAAGGAGGCGTGCGCGGTCACGAACCCGTCCACGGTCAGCGGCACGCCCTCGGGCAGCTGCCGGACCGTGAAGTACACGCCCAGGTCGTGCGGGACCGAGTCGAAGCCGCACGCGTGCACCAGCCGCGCGCCGGTCTCCCGCGCGCGTGCGTCGTGGCGGACGTACACCAGGTCGACGAATTCGGGCTCGCCCGTGAGGTCGAGACAGTCCGTGCCGCTGTCGGCGCAGGCGGCGACGAGCTCCTCTCCGTACGTCACGTAGGGGCCCACCGTCGTGGCCACCACGCGCGCGTGGCGGGCGAGTTCCCGCAGCGAGGCCGGGTCCGAGGCGTCCGCCCGCAGGACGCCGGGCTCCGCGCCGTCCGGCCACCGGGCGGACAGCCGTTCCCGCAGCCGCCGGAGCCCGTCCTCGCTGCGTCCGGCGATCGCCCAGCGCAGCCCCCGGGGCGCGTGGGCGGCGAGGTACTCGGCGGTGAGTCCGCCGACGAAGCCGGTCGCGCCGAAGAGCACGATGTCGTACGGACGGTCCGCCTTGTTCATCCCGTTCAGCCCGTTCGGCCCGTTCATCCCGTTCGGCCCGTTCGGTCCGTTCGTCCCGCTCGGCCCGTTCGGCCCGTTCGGCTCGTTCGGTACGTTCAGCCCGTTCATGACACTCCCTGGCCTCTCTGTCACCGCCGGTCCGCACCACGCGCCGTTGTCGGTGGCCGAGGCTAGCGTGGGGAGTGCCGGGTCCCGACGGCGAGCCGGAGGATCATGGGCTAAGCGCTTGCTTGCCCAGACCCTTGTGCCGGTGGGAACACGTTCTTAGCATCGCTGGTGTTACATCATGTGTGTCACAGAGCTGGGGGCTCGATGGCAGAGGCGAAGACGCCGGGGGACGGCCCGCTCACGGGCGTGCGCGTGGTCGAGCTGGCCGGCATCGGGCCCGGCCCCTTCGCCGCCATGCTCCTCGCCGACCTGGGCGCCGACGTGGTCCGCGTCGACCGCCCCGGCGGCCCCGGCCTGGCGATCGACCCCGCCCACGACGTCACCCACCGCAACAAGCGCTCGGTGATCGTCGACCTGAAGTCCCCGGACGGCCCCGCCCGTGTCCTCGACCTGGCCGCCCGCGCCGACATCCTCGTCGAGGGCTACCGGCCCGGCGTCGCCGAGCGCCTCGGCGTCGGCCCCGAGCCGTGCCACGCCCGCAACCCCCGCCTGGTCTACGGCCGCATGACCGGCTGGGGCCAGCAGGGCCCGCTCGCCTCCCGCGCGGGGCACGACATCGCGTACATCGCGCTCACCGGCACCCTCGGCATGATCGGCGAGCCGGACCGCCCGCCCGCCGTCCCCGCCAACCTCCTCGGCGACTACGCGGGCGGCTCCCTCTACCTCGTCGTCGGCGTCCTCGCCGCCCTGCACCACGCGCGCGCGACCGGCACCGGACAGGTCGTCGACGCCGCCATCGTCGACGGCACCGCCCACCTCTCCGCGATGATCCACGGCATGCTCGCCGCCGGCGGCTGGCAGGACCGCCGCGGCGCCAACCTCCTCGACGGCGGCTGCCCGTTCTACGGCACCTACGAGACGGCCGACGGCCGGTACATGGCGGTCGGCGCGCTGGAGCAGCGGTTCTACGAGGAGTTCATGCGCCTCCTCGGCATCCCGGACCGGGCACCGGCCCGCGACGACCCGGCCCGCTGGGGCGAGCTGCGCGAGGCGATCGCCGCCCGCTTCAAGACCCGTACCAGGGACGAGTGGACGGCCGTCTTCGAAGACTCCGACGCGTGCGTGGCCCCCGTCCTGTCGCTGCGCGAGGCCCCGCACCACCCCCACCTCGCCGCCCGCTCCACCTTCACCGGCCACGGCGGCCTCACCCAGCCCGCCCCCGCCCCCCGCTTCTCCGCGACCCCCACCGCCGTCCGCACGGGGCCGGCCCTGCCGGGCGCCGACACCGAGGCCGTCGCCCGCGACTGGGACGTGCCCCGGCTCCTGACCGCCCGGCCGCCGGACCCGTGAGCGCCGGCCCCGCCCCGACCCCGCCCCGAAACCCTCAGCGAAAGGCCCTCCAGTGACCACCGAAGCGTACGTCTACGACGCGATCCGCACCCCGCGCGGACGCGGCAAGGCGACCGGCGCCCTGCACGGCACCAAGCCCGTCGACCTGGTCGTCGGCCTCATCCACGAGATCCGCGCCCGCTTCCCGGGCCTGGACCCGGCCGCCGTCGACGACATCGTGCTCGGCGTGGTCGGCCCGGTCGGCGACCAGGGCTCCGACATCGCCCGCATCGCCGCGATCGCCGCCGGGCTGCCGGACACGGTGGCCGGCGTCCAGGAGAACCGCTTCTGTGCCTCGGGTCTGGAGGCCGTCAACCTGGCCGCCGCCAAGGTGCGCTCCGGCTGGGAGGACCTCGTCCTCGCGGGCGGCGTCGAGTCGATGTCGCGGGTGCCGATGGCCTCCGACGGCGGCGCCTGGTTCAACGACCCGATGACCAACCTCGCCACCAACTTCGTGCCGCAGGGCATCGGCGCCGACCTGATCGCGACCATCGAGGGCTTCTCCCGCCGCGACGTCGACGAGTACGCGGCGCTGTCCCAGGAGCGGGCGGCCACCGCCTGGAAGGAGGGCCGCTTCGAGCGGTCCGTCGTGCCGGTGAGGGACCGCAACGGCCTGGTCGTCCTCGACCGCGACGAGCACCTGCGCCCCGGCACCACCGCCGACTCCC
Organism: Streptomyces sp. NPDC006134; assembly: GCF_040628835.1. Lineage (NCBI taxonomy): Bacteria > Bacillati > Actinomycetota > Actinomycetes > Kitasatosporales > Streptomycetaceae > Streptomyces > Streptomyces sp. NPDC006134. The sequence continues at coordinate 105,796 of NZ_JBEXTV010000017.1, forward strand.
TCGCCTCCCTCAAGCCGTCCTTCGCCGACATCGGCGAACTGGGCGGCTTCGACGCGGTGGCGCTCCAGAAGTACCACTGGGTGGAGAAGATCGACCACGTCCACCACGCGGGCAACTCCTCCGGCATCGTGGACGGCGCCGCCCTGGTCGCCATCGGCTCCAAGGAGACCGGCGAGCGCTATGGCCTCACCCCTCGCGCGCGGATCGTCTCCGCCGCCGTCTCCGGCTCCGAGCCCACCATCATGCTCACCGGCCCCGCCCCCGCCACCCGCAAGGCGCTCGCCAAGGCCGGGCTGACCATCGACGACATCGACCTGGTCGAGATCAACGAGGCGTTCGCCGCGGTCGTCCTGCGCTTCGTGCGGGACATGGGCCTGTCCCTGGACAAGGTCAACGTCAACGGCGGCGCGATCGCCCTCGGCCACCCCCTCGGCGCCACCGGCGCGATGATCCTCGGCACGCTCGTGGACGAACTGGAACGCCAGGACAAGCGGTACGGCCTGGCCACCCTGTGCGTCGGCGGCGGCATGGGCATCGCCACCGTCGTCGAGCGCGTCTGACCCCCTCCCGACGGATCACCTGGAGCACACCCGCATGAGCACCGAGTCCACCACCATCCGCTGGGAGCAGGACGACACCGGCGTCGTCACCCTCGTCCTCGACGACCCGAACCAGTCCGCCAACACCATGAACCAGGCGTTCCGGGAGTCCCTCGCCGCGGTCACCGACCGCCTGGAGGCCGAGAAGGACGCCATCCGGGGCGTGATCGTCACCTCCGCCAAGAAGACCTTCTTCGCCGGCGGCGACCTGCGCGACCTGATCCGGGCCACCCCCGAGACCGCGCGGGAGCTGTTCGACGGCGGCCTGGCGATCAAGCGGAACCTGCGCCGCATCGAGACCCTCGGCAAGCCGGTCGTCGCCGCGATCAACGGCGCCGCGCTCGGCGGCGGCTACGAGATCGCCCTGGCCTGCCACCACCGCGTCGCCCTGGACGCGCCCGGCTCGAAGATCGGCTGCCCCGAGGTCACCCTCGGCCTGCTCCCCGGAGGCGGCGGCGTCGTCCGCACCGTCCGCCTGCTCGGCATCACCGACGCCCTGCTGAAGGTCCTCCTCCAGGGGCAGCAGTACACCCCGCGCCGCGCCCTGGACAACGGCCTGGTCGACGAGGTGGCCGACAGCCCCGAGGACCTGCTGGCCCGGGCCCGCGCTTTCATCGACGCCCACCCCGAGTCCGCCCAGCCCTGGGACCGGCCCGGCTACCGCATCCCGGGCGGCACGCCGAGCAACCCGAAGTTCGCGGCCAACCTGCCCGCCTTCCCGGCCAACCTGCGCAAGCAGACGAACGGCGCCCCCTACCCGGCCCCGCGCAACATCCTCGCCGCCGCCGTCGAGGGCGCCCAGGTCGACTTCGAGACCGCGCAGGTCGTCGAGGCCCGCTACTTCGTCGAGCTGGCCACCGGACAGACGTCGAAGAACATGATCCAGGCGTTCTTCTTCGACCTCCAGGCCGTCAACTCCGGCGCCGGCCGCCCGCGCGGCATCGAACCCCGACGGGTCCGCAGGGCCGCCGTCCTCGGCGCCGGGATGATGGGCGCGGGCATCGCCTACGCGTGCGCCCGCGCGGGCATCGACGTCGTCCTGAAGGACGTCTCCCTGGAGGCCGCCGTCAAGGGCAAGGGCTACTCCGAGAAGCTGTGCGAGAAGGCCGTCGCCAAGGGCCGTACGACGCGGGAGAAGGCCGACGCGCTGCTCGCCCGCATCACGCCCACCGCCGAGGTGCAGGACCTCGCGGGCTGCGACGCGGTCATCGAGGCCGTCTTCGAGGACACCGCCCTGAAGCACAAGGTGTTCCAGGAGGTCCAGAACGTCGTCGCCCCCGACGCGCTGCTGTGCTCCAACACCTCCACCCTGCCCATCACCACGCTCGCCGAGGGCGTGGAGCGCCAGGCCGACTTCATCGGGCTGCACTTCTTCTCGCCCGTCGACAAGATGCCGCTCGTCGAGATCGTCAAGGGCGAGCGGACGGGGGACGAGGCCCTGGCCCGCGCCTTCGACCTCGTGCGGCAGATCGGCAAGACGCCGATCGTCGTCAACGACTCGCGCGGCTTCTTCACCTCCCGCGTCATCGGCCGCTTCATCGACGAGGGCGTGGCGATGGTCGGCGAGGGCATCGAGCCCGCGTCGGTGGAGCAGGCCGCAGCCCAGGCGGGCTACCCGGCCAAGGTGCTCTCCCTGATGGACGAGCTGACCCTCACCCTGCCCCGCAGGATCCGCCAGGAGACCAGGCGGGCCGTCGAGGAGGCGGGCGGCACCTGGACCCCGCACCCCGCCGAGGCCGTCGTCGACCGCATGGTCGACGAGTTCGGCCGCACCGGCCGCAGCGGCGGCGCCGGCTTCTACGACTACGGGGACGACGGCAGGCGCACCGGCCTGTGGCCGGGCCTGCGGGAGCACTTCACCAGGCCGGGGTACGAGATCCCGTTCCGGGACATGCAGGAGCGCATGCTGTTCTCCGAGGCCCTGGACACCGTCCGGCTGCTGGAGGAAGGCGTGCTGACCTCCGTCGCCGACGCCAACATCGGCTCGATCCTCGGCATCGGCTTCCCCGGCTGGACCGGGGGAGTGCTCCAGTACATCAACGGCTACGAAGGGGGCCTTCCCGGCTTCGTCGCCCGCGCGCGGGAGCTGGCCGAGCGCTACGGCGAGCGGTTCACGCCGCCCGCGCTGCTGGTGGAGAAGGCGGAGAAGGGGGAGATCTTCACGGACGGCCGCTGAGGCCCTCCGCGCCGCCCCGGCCCTCGGCGTCACCGCCGAGCCACTCCCGCAGCTCCTCCCGGAGCGACCGCTGGAAGGTGGTCAGCAGGGCCTGCACGACCAGCGGCTGCATGTGGGCGGACAGGGACTTCACGTCCCGCGTGCCGCGTTCGGCGACCGCCTCCCGCAGCAGCCGCGACAGGTCCCGCGCGGCGGCGCGGGAGTGCTCCAGCAGAGCCGTGCGCGCGGCGAGGACCGTCTCGGGGGACAGGGGTACGTCGAGCAGCTCGACGCCGAGCCGGAGCAGCCCGGTGTCGACGCGGTAGGCGTCCCCGTCCCGCTCGACGACGTCCATCGCCGCCAGCCGCTCCACCTCCTCGCCGGTCAGCGGCCGGCCCGCCCGCCGCTCCAGCTCCTCCAGGGTCACCGTCTCCACGGTGTCCGGCGCCCAGGACGCGACGACCGCGCGGTGCAGGGCGAGGTCCCGGGCGGACAGGCCGGGCGGCAGCCGCCGCAGATGGCGTTCGATCGCGGCGAGCGTCATGCCCTGGCGCTGGAACTCCTCGATCAGCGCCAGCCGGGCCAGGTGCTCCCCGCCGTACCGTCCCACCCGGCGCGGACCGAGCACCGGGGGCGGCAGCAGGCCCTTGGTGCCGTAGAAACGGATCGTGCGCACCGTGACGCCGGCCCGCGCGGCGAGCTCGTCGATCGTGAGGGCCGGTTCCTCGGTGTCGGTCGTCATGCGCAGCAGTATCGCTGTCTCACCCGTACTGTGAAACCTCGCACGTCACCTGTGTGACCGGACCGTGAAGACGGGGCGGCCGTGATGAAGACGCGCGATGGATCATGTGAGAAGTAACGCTCTGTGACTCGCGTCACCGCATGTAACCGTGGCGATGTGGGAAAGTGCTGCCTTGGTCTGTGCCCCGTTCAAGGGTGGTGCGGGCCAGGACACGTACGGACGTCCCGGGCGCGACCCGCCCGGGCGCACCAGAGAGTGGTACCACCCGTGAGCAAGGACGCCGTTGACACGGCACAGGTTGCCGCCCATCCTCAGGCGACCCAGACGCCCGCGGACGCGGGCGACGCCGGTTACAGCAAGGACCTCAAGGCCCGCCACGTCAACATGATCGCCATCGGCGGGGCCATCGGCACCGGCCTCTTCCTGGGCGCCGGTGGCCGCCTGCACAACGCCGGCCCGGCGCTCGCGCTGGCCTACCTCGTCTGCGGCGTCTTCGCGTTCTTCGTCGTACGCGCGCTCGGCGAGCTGGTCCTGTACCGGCCCTCGTCCGGGTCCTTCGTGTCGTACGCGCGCGAGTTCCTCGGCGAGAAGGGCGCGTACGTCGCCGGCTGGATGTACTTCCTGAACTGGTCGACGACCGGCATCGCCGACATCACCGCGATCGCGCTGTACACGCACTACTGGAGCCTGTTCACGCCCATCCCGCAATGGGTGCTGGCGCTGATCGCGCTCGCCGTGGTCCTCGCCGTGAACCTGATCTCGGTGAAGATCTTCGGCGAGATGGAGTTCTGGTTCGCGATCGTCAAGGTCGCCACCCTGGTCGGCTTCATGCTGATCGGCATCTTCCTGCTGGCCACCCAGCACGAGGTGGGCGGCGAGAAGCCCGGCCTGCACATGATCACGGACCACGGCGGCGTCTTCCCGCACGGCCTGATGCCCGTCGTCCTCGTCATGCAGGGCGTGATCTTCGCGTACGCCGCGCTGGAGCTGGTCGGCGTCGCCGCCGGCGAGACCGCCGAGCCGGAGAAGGTCGTCCCGCGCGCGGTGAACTCGATCATGTGGCGGGTCGGCCTGTTCTACGTCGGCTCGGTCGTCCTGCTGGCGCTGCTGCTGCCCGGCTCGGTCTACTCGGCCGACGAGAGCCCGTTCGTCACCGTCCTGTCCAAGATCGGCGTCCCGGCCGCCGGCGACGTGATGAACCTGGTCGTCCTCACCGCCGCCATGTCCTCGCTGAACTCCGGCCTGTACTCCACCGGCCGCATTCTGCGCTCCATGGCGATGGCGGGCTCCGCCCCCAAGTTCACCCGCGTGATGAGCCGCAGCCAGGTCCCCTACGGCGGCATCCTGCTGACCTGCGGCATCTGCGTGCTCGGCGTCGGCCTGAACTACCTGATGCCGAGCAAGGCCTTCGAGATCGTGCTGAACGTCGCCTCCCTGGGCATCATCAGCACCTGGGTGATCATCATGATCTGCCACGTGATCTTCGTCCGCCGCGCCAAGGCCGGCCTGGTGACCCGCCCGCACTTCCGGCTGTGGGGCAGCCCGGTCACGGAGATCGCCACGATCGCGTTCCTGCTGGCCTGCCTCGGCATGATGTGGAACGACCCGGAGGTCGGCCGCAAGACCCTCCTGCTCATCCCGGTGATCGCGGTCATGCTGGTCGCCGGCTGGTTCGGAGTCCGCCGCCGCGTCGGCCGGAACGCCGACGAGGAGCTCGCCGAGCTGAGGAAGTAGCAGCCGGGGAAACAACGCACGAGCACCGAGCCCAGGCCCGGGCGGCCGGCTTCGCCGCGCCGCCCGGGCCTTGCCGTACCGTCCGCTCAGTGCCCGTGCGCCCGCCGGTGCTCCCGCCCGTGCTCGTGCACGCCGTTCGTCGCGGCGATCTTCTTCCACGACCTCGGCCGCACCGGCGCGTCCGGGGCGGTCGCGACGGAGGCCGCGCGCGCGGCGGGCGCGGCCGGCTTCGACGGCTGGAACAGCCAGGTGCCGAAGAGCGCGGCCAGCGGCTTGCCGGACACCTCCTCGGCGTACCGGCGGAAGTCGGCGACCGACGCGTTGCCGTGGGCGTACCTCGCCGGCCAGCCCTTGAGGATCGCGAAGAACGCCTCGTCGCCGATCTCGTTGCGCAGCGCCTGCAGGGCCAGGGCGCCCCGGTCGTAGACGGCGATGTCGAACTGGTGCTCGGGCCCCGGGTCCCCGGGCTTCACCGTCCAGAACGGGTCGTCGGCCGGGTGCGAGGCGTAGACGTAGTCGGCGAGCTCCTGCGCCGTGCCCTCGCCCTCGTGCTCGGACCACAGCCACTGCGCGTACCGCGCGAAGCCCTCGTTGATCCAGATGTCCTTCCAGCCGCGCACCGACACCAGGTCGCCGTACCACTGGTGGGCCAGCTCGTGGACGACGACGGACACGTTCGAGCCGTTCGCGAACTGGCGCGGACTGTAGAACGGCCGGGTCTGCGTCTCCAGCGCGTACCCGGTGTCCGTGTTCGGCACGTACCCGCCGAGCGCGTTGTACGGGTAGGGCCCGAAGTACCCGGCCAGCCAGTCGGCGACCTCCCCGGTCCGCTCCAGGCTGGCCCGCGCCGCGCCGTCGTGGGCGCCCAGGTCCTTGCTGTACGCGTTGACGACCGGAATGCCGCTCTCGGTGGTGCCCGTGGTGAGGTCGAACCGGCCGAGGGCCAGCGTGGCGAGATAGGTGGCCTGCGGCTTGTCGGACCGCCAGTTCCACCGGGTCCAGCCCAGCCGGGACGTGGTCGACTGGAGCGTGCCGTTGGAGATGGCCTGGGTGCCGTCCGGGACCTGCACCGACACGTCGTAGGTGGCCTTGTCGAGCGGGTGGTCGTTGCTGGGGAACCACCACCAGGCCGCCTCGGGCTCGTTGGCCGCGACGCCGCCGTCCGGGGTGCGGTGCCAGCTGGTGAAGCCGTAGGCCTGCTTCTCCGACGGGACGCCGCTGTAGCGCACCACCACGGTGACGGGCGCGCCCTTGCGCAGCGGGCTCTTCGGCGTGATCGCGAGCTCGTGCTCGCCGGTGGACGCGAACGACGCCTTGGCGCCGTTCACCCGCACCTCGCTCACGTCGAGCAGGAAGTCCAGGTTGAACCGCGACAGGTCCTGGGTGGCCTTGGCCAGGATGGTCGCCGTGCCCTCCAGCCGGTCCGTGGCCGGCTGGTACGTCAGCCGCAGGTCGTAGTGGGAGACGTCGTATCCGCCGTTGCCGTAGGCCGGGTAATAGGGATCGCCGATGCCCGGTGCGCCGGGGGAGAAGCTCGCGGCCGATGCCGGGATCGCCAGCAACAGGGTGGACGCGGCCAGTGCTCCCGGCGCGATGATTCTGCGGTGCACGAGAACTCCAAGTCGTAGAGGCAGGACGTCTGTTCGACAGCCTATTGAGTCCCCGTCACCTCCCGTGTGTCCATGGCCACCGCTGTCACACGATCGCCATTCGGCCGTCATGAACCACTCGTCCCGCCGGTGGGCACCCACCCCGTCCGCCGTCCGGATGCCCTCTTCTGTACGGCAGTTGACCGATGTACCGTCCGCGCATGCCGACACGCATACGCCGCACGCCCCGGAGACCGCTCGCGGCGGCGGCCACCGCCGCCCTCCTGGCCGCGCTCGTCACGCCCGCCGCGGCACGGACCGCCGCCCCGCGCACGAGCGAACCCGTCTACTCGTACGGCGACGCCATCCGCGAGGCCGTATGGGTGGACACCGGGCTCGACGGGAACGGCGACGGAAAGACCGACCGCGTCGCCGTCGACATCGTCCGCCCCGCCGAACCCGCCCGGCGGGGCCGCGAGGTCCCCGTCATCATGGAGGCCAGCCCGTACTACTCCTGCTGCGGGCGCGGCAACGAGAGCCAGCGGAAGACCTACGACGCGGACGGCGACGTCGTGCGGATGCCGCTCTTCTACGACAACTACTTCGTGCCCCGCGGCTACGCCTTCGTCGGCGTCGATCTGGCCGGAACCAACCGCTCCGACGGCTGTGCCGACGTCGGCGGACGCTCCGACATCCAGTCCGCCAAGGCCGTCGTGGACTGGCTCAACGGACGCGCCACGGCCTACACCACCCGCACCGGCACCCAGCGCGCCCGGGCCGACTGGACCAACGGCCGCACCGGCATGATCGGCAAGAGCTGGGACGGCACCATCGCCAACGGTGTCGCCGCCACCGGCGTCGAGGGCCTGGAGACGATCGTCCCGATCGCCGCCATCTCCTCCTGGTACGACTACTACTTCGCCCAGGGCGCCCCGCTGTACGGCTCCGGCCCCGACTGGCTGTCGGAGTACGTCAGCAGCCCCGGCGCCCGCGCCACGTGCGACGCCGTGCAGCGCGAGCTCGTCGACGGAGCCCCGCGCACCGGCGACCGGACGCCGCTGTGGACCGAGCGCGACTACGTGCGGGCCGCGAGCAAGGTGAAGGCCAGCGTCTTCCTCGTCCACGGCATGCAGGACCTCAACGTCCGCATGCAGCACGTCGGCCCGTGGTGGGACGCGCTCGCGAAGAACGGCGTCGAGCGCAAGATCTGGCTCTCGCAGACCGGGCACGTCGACCCCTTCGACTTCCGCCGCGCCGAGTGGGTCGACACCCTGCACCGCTGGTTCGACCACGAACTGCTCGGCTACGACAACGGCATCGACCGCGAACCCATGGCCGACATCGAACGCGGGCCCGACCAGTGGGTCACCTCGGCTGTCTGGCCGCCCCACGGCACCCGTACCACCACCCTGCGCCCCGCCCGGGGCGCACAGCCGGGCGTCGGCACCCTCGGCCTGCGCAAGGGCCACGGCACCGAGACCTTCACCGACGACCGGGAGCTGAGCGAGACCGACTGGGCGGCCCGGATCGACACCCCGACACCGGACAAGGCCGGATTCACCACCGGCCCGCTCACCCGCGGCCTGCGCCTGTCCGGCTCCTCCACGGTCACCGTGACCGCGACGCCCACCACGCCGACGGCCCACCTGTCCGCCGTCCTCGTCGACCTCGGCCCCGCCACCATCCGCGACTACGCCGATGCGGGCGAGGGCATCACCACGCTCACCGACCGCACCTGCTGGGGCGCGAGCACACCGGGCGACAGCCCCTGCTACCAGGAGACGGCCGCCAGGACGGCCGACGTCGGCTACACGATCGTCAGCCGCGGCTGGGCCGACCTCGGCCACGACACCGGCACCGGCGAGGGCGCCCCGCTCACCCCGGGCAAGCCGTACACCGTCACCCTGGACCTCGCCGCCACCGACCACGTCGTCCCGGCCGGGCACCGCCTCGCGCTGATCGTGGCGGGCACCGACCGGGACCTCCTCGACCCCCCGGCCGACACGCCGGTCCTCACCCTCGACCTCGCCCGCACCTCGGCCCGCGTACCGTTCACCGGCGGCCCCGCCGCCTTCGCCCGCGCCACCGCCGGTTCCCCGTCCCACGCCCCGGGGGCCACGCCCCTCGACGGCGTGACCGCGCCGTCCACCGTCCACCGCGTCCCGGAGGGAGGCCAGTGAACCGCTTCCGCGTCCTGACCCTCACCACCGCGGCCCTCGCCGCGTCCCTCGTCACCGCACCGACCCAGGCGGCCGACACCGCCTCGTCCGCCCCGCCGCGCACCGGCTTCGAACAGTCGAACGGCGCCCGCTGGACCACGCAGCCCGAGGAACAGCGGCTCCTGGCCGCCGCCGACCGGGCGAGCCACCGGGTCTCGGTCGACCGCATCGGCACCACGAAGCAGGGCCGCCCGCTCCAGCTCGTCACCCTCGGCCGGAAGACCGCCCCGCACACGGTGCTCCTGGTGTGCAGCCAGCACGGCGACGAACCCGCCGGCCGCGAGGCCTGCTTGTCCACCGTCCGCGACCTGGCCTACGCGACCGACCGGCGGACCCGGCACTTCCTGGACCGCACGGCCGTGCTCGTCGTCCCCACCGCCAACCCCGACGGCCGGGCCGCCGACACCCGCGGCAACAGCGACGGCGTCGACGTCAACCGCGACCACCTCGCCCTGAGGACCGCCGAGGCCCGCGCCCTGGCCGCCGTCGTCCGCGACCGGCGCCCCGACGTGATCTACGACCTGCACGAGTACGGCGCCACACCCCCGTACTACGACAAGGACCTGTTCGACCTGTGGCCGCGCAACCTCAACACTCGGGACGCCGTCCACGACGAGGCACGGACCCTGTCCCGGGCGTACGTCCGCCCCGCGGCCCAGGACGCCGGCCACTCGACCGGCACCTACGGCATCTGGACCGACCCGGCCACCGGCGACCCGATCCGGCAGACCGCCGGTGACGGCCAGGAGCGCATCCTGCGGAACACCTCCGGTGTCAAGCACGCCGTCGGCCTGCTCATCGAGAGCCGCGTCGACGCGCTCACCGACGAGGAGAAGCAGGACGAGGCGCTGAACAACCGCCGTCGCGTGCACTCCCAACTCGCCTCCCTGGACGGCCTGTTCGCCTACGCCGACGAGCGGCGCGGACGCATCGGGGCGGCGACCGGCGCCGCCCGGCTCGCGGGCCTGAAGGACACCGGGCCGGTGTACCTCGGCGGCGCCGACAACGACCCGCCCGAGCCGTCGGAGGTGCTCCAGGACCCGCCCTGCGCCTACCGGCTCGACGCCGCCCAGTACGCGGAGTTCGGCGACGAACTCGCCCTGCACGGCGTCCACGCGCGCCGCGACGGCGACGGCGCCCTCGTCCCCCTGCGCCAGTCGCTGCGCGCCCTCGTCCCGCTGCTGCTCGACGAGCGCGCCGCCCACCACCTGACGGCGGGCGAGCCCGTGACCCGCTGCTGAGGGAACGACATCGGCGTCCCGGGGGATAGAAGCGCCTCCAGAGGGGAACAATTCCGGCCACCTACCGGGCCGAAAGGGTGCTGCCTGTGACGCACGACGAGGGAAGCGACGAGCAACGCCACGCGAGAGGCTCGCTGCCGGGTTCGGAAGCGGGCCTCCCCGGCCGGGAACGGCCCCGGACCGACCGGGTCGTCTTCGGGGTGACCGCCGTCCTCACGCTCGCCTTCGTGGTCTGGGGCGCCACCGCGACCGACTCGCTCACGGACGTCTCCGGCAGCATGCTCGGCGGGCTGATGCACAACGGCGGCTGGGCGTTCGTGCTGGCCGCCTCGGGCTTCGTCGTCTTCGCCCTCTGGCTCGCCGTCAGCCGCTACGGCCGGATCCACCTCGGCGCGGAGGGCGAGAAACCCGAGTTCCGCACCGTGTCGTGGGTCGCGATGATGTTCAGCGCGGGCATGGGCATCGGCCTGATGTTCTACGGCGTGAGCGAGCCGCTCGCCCACTACACCACCGCCCCGCCGGGCACCGACCCGGCCGGCTCCGGCGACCGCATGCAGACGGCCATGGCCACCACCCTCTTCCACTGGACGCTCCACCCGTGGGGCATCTACGCCGTGGTCGGCCTCGGCATCGCCTACAGCACCTTCCGCAGGCGCCGCCGCCAGACCATCAGCGCCGTCTTCACCCCGCTCATCGGCGAGAAGAACGCGAACGGCGTCGGCGGCCGGATCATCGACATGCTCGCCATCGTCGCCACCGTCTTCGGCTCCGCGGCCTCCCTCGGGCTCGGCGCGCTCCAGATCGGCTCCGGGGTGGAGGAGCTGGGCTGGATGGACGAGGTGAGCACCGGACTGCTCGTCACCGTCATCGCGGTGCTGACCGCGGCGTTCGTCGCCTCCGCCGTCTCCGGCGTCGAACGCGGCATCCAGTGGCTGTCGAACACCAACATGGTGCTGGCGCTGGCCCTCGCCCTGTTCGTGTTCGTGGCCGGCCCCACCGTCATCGTCCTCGACCTGCTCCCCACCTCCGTCTTCGCCTACCTCGGCGACCTGCCCCAGCTCGCCGGCCGCACCGAGGCCGGCGGCGAGGGCGTCGCCGGCTGGCTGAGCAGCTGGACCGTCTTCTACTGGGCCTGGTGGATCTCCTGGACGCCGTTCGTCGGCATGTTCATCGCCCGCATCAGCCGGGGCCGCACGATCCGGCAGTTCATCGGCGGCGTCATCCTCGTCCCCAGCACGGTCAGCCTGGTCTGGTTCGCGGTCTTCGGCGGCTCGGCGATGAAGATGCGGGAACAGGGGCGGCTCGGCGCGGAGACCACCCCCGAGGGGCAGCTCTTCGCCGTGCTCCGGGAGTTCCCCGTCGCGACCGTCACCAGCCTGCTGGTGATGATCCTCGTCGGCATCTTCTTCGTCTCGGGCGCCGACGCCGCCTCCATCGTGATGGGCACCCTCTCCCAGCGCGGCGCCCTCGAACCGAGCCGCCCGGTGGTGGTGTTCTGGGGCGTGGTCACCGGCGCGGTGGCCGCCATCATGCTCCTGGTCGGCAGCGGCCAGGGCGACGCGCTGACCGGCCTGCAGAACCTCACGATCCTCGCGGCGGCCCCGTTCGTCGTCGTGATGATCTTCATGTGCGCCGCCCTCCTGCGCGACCTGCGCCGCGACCCCCTCATCGTGCGCGGCGAGATGGGCTCCGAGGCCGTGGAACTGGCGGTCGTCGAGGGCCACGAGCGCTACGACGGCGACTTCCGGATCCGCGTCGGCCCGGGGCCCGGCACGGACGTGGAGGGCGACCCGATCGGCAGACCCTGACCGGCCCCGCCCGCCCCCGGCTCGGGCGGGGGCGGGCGCCGGGGACCCGGCCGCCGCGGCCCCGCAGCGGCCGGGCTCACCCCTCCACCAGCCCGGCCGCCTCCTCCGCGCACCCCCAGGCCACCGTCACGCCCGCGCCGCCGTGGCCGTAGTGGTGCACGAGCACCCGCCCGTTCGGCTGCACCTCGCGCTCCAGCCGCACCGCGTCCCGCGCGGGCCGCAGCCCCACCCGGTGGGCCAGGACCCGCGCCCCGGCGATCTCGGGCCGCAGCGCGGCGCACCGCTCCACGATCGCCTCGGCCACCGCCGGGTCCGGCTCCGCCGACCAGGCGTCCTCCTCCGCCGTGCCGCCCAGCACCAGCCCGCCCGGCTGCGGGAGGAAGTACGCCATCTCCCCGGAGGCGGCGGTGGAGACCAGCCAGGTGCGGATGCCGGGGTTCTCCACGACGACCAGCTGCCCGCGCACGGGTCGCACGGACGGATCCGGTACGAGCGTCCGGGCGCCCAGCCCCGTGCAGTTGACCACGACCGGGGCCCGGACCTCCGCGAGAGCGGACACCGTCCGTTCCTCCACGACCCCGCCCGCCGCCGCCAACCGCGCCCGCAGCCACGGCAGATGAACCGTCATGTCGACGAGCGGCAGCCGCGCCCACAGCCCGGACCCGCCGTACTCCCCGGCGGTCGCCGCACGCAGCCCGGGCAGCCGGCCCGCCGTCCACGCACGGACCTCGTCCAGCCCGGTCTCGCCCAGTACCCCCTCGGTCATGCGTACGCCGGTCTCCTCCGGCCGCGCCGCCCATTCCTCGTACACGTCCAGCGAGCGCAGCGCCCACGCCCGGGCGCGGGCGGCCGGCTCGATCCGGTACGGCCACCACAGCGCGCCCGCGACCGCCGAGGTGGTGCGCTCGGCGGGCTCCCGCGTCCACACCCGCACCCGCCGGCCCCGCCCGGCGAGGACGAGGGCCGTCGTCAGCCCGATCACCCCGCCGCCGACCACGACGACCTCGTCACCCTGCCCGGTTTCCACACCGGGACGTTAGCGGAATATGTCATGCCGTGCTCAGGTCCGTCCCGCTGCGGGAATACTCACCGCATGGCTGCCGAGTACGCGACCTTCGGCCTGGCACCGGCGATGCGCGCCGGCGGCGTCCTCGCCGACGGTGCCTACCAGGTCCACCGCGACTTCCTGGACTTCATCGTCGACGGGCGCCCGCTGCTGTTCCGGCTCGCCGACCTGGACGCCGTCTCCCCGCTCGCCTCCGACGTCCCGCCCGCCCTCTTCGCCGCCCAGGTCCGCGGCCTGCTCCTGGAGACCGAGGCGCCGCTGCCCGGCGGCCGGTACATCCTCTACGGCTGTCCCGAGTGCGCGGACCTGGCCTGCGGGGCCGTCACCGCCGTCATCGAGCGGGAGGGCGGGAGCGGCGGAGGCGGCGAGGGCGACGAGGACGGCGAAGGCGGCGAGGTCTTCGTATGGCGGGACTTCGCCTGGCAGACCGACGTGAACGCCGACCTGGAACGCGACGGCTACCACGGCATCGGCCCGTACCGCTTCTCCGGACCCGCCTACCGCGCCGCGCTCGCCTCCCTGCTCGACGGCACCGTCACGGCCCCGCGCCGCCGGGTCCTGCTGATCGGCTCCCGCGTCGCCCTGCTCGCCAAGCTCGCCGCCGCGCTGCGCACCATCGGCATCGGCGCCGACATCACCCGCGACGCCGACGACGTCCCCGCCGGCGAACTGCGCGGCTACGACGCCGTCGCCTTCGGCCGCACCGTTCCCGAGGAGCGGCGCGCCGCCGTCCGCGCCGCCTTCGCCCGCGCCGGGGCCGAGGTGGCCTGTGTCGACGGGCTCGCCCCGATCGTCCCGCTGCTCGTCGCCCAGATCGAACACGCCCTGGACCGCGGCCCGGCAAAGCGGCGCCGCCTGACCGCACTGGCCGTGGACGGCGGCGCGGCGGACGTCGAGGTGACCTCCCCGTGCCGGGTCAGCCTCACCGCGTACCGCCTCGACCGCCTGAACCGCGCCCGCGTCCACGAGGTCTTCGACGACGTCCTCGGGCCCGGCCGCCACCGCATCCCGCTGGACGCCAAGGCGGTGAAGGGCGAGTCGTACGTCGTGGCGCGGGCCTCGGGAAGCGTGCTGACCGCCTCCGCGGCCGCCCGCTGAAACCGGACCGGGGCGGCGGCGCGGCGGCCGTTAGGATCGGCGGTCTGATGACTGCCACCCTCGTCGCCAAGAACCTCGCCGCCGGCCACGGCGACCGCTCCCTGTTCACCGGGCTCGACCTCGTCGTCGCGCCCGGCGACGTGATCGGGCTGGTCGGTGCCAACGGCGCGGGCAAGTCCACGCTGCTGCGGATCCTCGCCGGGCTGACCGCGCCCGAGCAGGGCGAGCTGCGCCTGTCCCCGCCCACCGCCACCGTCGGCCACCTCCCGCAGGAACCCGAGCGCCGGCCCGGCGAGACCGTCCGGGCCTTCCTCGCCCGCCGCACCGGCGTCACCGACGCCCAGCAGGCGATGGACGAGGCCACCCAGGCCCTGGTCGACGGCGCCCCCGGTGCCGACGACGCGTACGCGACGAGCCTGGAGCGCTGGCTGGCCCTCGGCGGCGCCGACCTCGACGAGCGCGCCGAGGAGACCGCCGCCGCCCTCGGCCTCACGGTGGACCTGGACCAGCCGATGGCGTCGCTGTCCGGCGGCCAGGCCGCCCGCGCCGGCCTCGCCTCCCTCCTCCTCTCCCGCTACGACGTCTTCCTGCTCGACGAGCCGACCAACGACCTCGACCTGGACGGCCTGGAGCGCCTCGAACGCTTCGTGGCCGGCCTGCGCGCCGGCACGGTCGTCGTCAGCCACGACCGCGAGTTCCTCGCCCGCACCGTCACCAAGGTCCTCGAACTCGACCTGGCACAGCAGCGGATCAACCTCTACGGCGGTGGCTACGACGCCTACCTGGAGGAGCGCGAGGTGGCCCGCCGGCACGCCCGCGACGAGTACGAGGAGTACGCCGACAAGCGCGCCGCCCTCCAGGAACGGGCCCAGATGCAGCGCGCCTGGATGGACAAGGGCGTCAAGAACGCCCGGCGCAAGGCGGGCAACGACAACGACAAGATCGGCCGCAAGTTCCGCAGCGAGGCCAGCGAGAAGCAGGCCGCCAAGGCCCGCCAGACCCAGCGCATGATCGAACGCCTGGAGACGGTCGAGGAGCCGCGCAAGGAGTGGGAGCTGCGCATGGAGATCGCGTCGGCCCCGCGCTCGGGCGCGGTGGTCGCCGCCCTGCGCGACGCCGAGGTGCGCCGCGGGGACTTCGTCCTCGGCCCGGTCACCCTCCAGGTCGACTGGGCGGACCGGGTCGCGGTGACCGGGGCGAACGGCGCGGGCAAGTCCACGCTGCTCGGCGCCCTCCTGGGCCGCGTCCCGCTGGACGCCGGGCACGCCTCGCTCGGCTCGGGCGTGCTGCTCGGCGAGGTCGATCAGGCCCGCAAGCTGTTCCACGGGCCCGAATCCCTGCTGGACGCGTTCGGCGCCGCGGTCCCCGGCACCGAGCCCGCCGAGGTCCGCACCCTGCTGGCCAAGTTCGGCCTCAAGGCGGACCACGTCCTGCGCCCGGCCGCGACCCTGTCACCGGGCGAACGCACCCGCGCCGCCCTCGCCCTGCTCCAGGGCCGGGGCGTCAACCTCCTGGTCCTGGACGAGCCGACCAACCACCTCGACCTCCCGGCGATCGAGCAGCTGGAGTCGGCCCTGGACGCCTACGAGGGCACCCTGCTGCTGGTCACCCACGACCGGCGGATGCTGGACGCGGTGCGGGTGACCCGCAGCCTGGAGGTGGCGGACGGCAAGGTGACGGAGCGTTAGGGGGCTTCTGACGGATCTCCGTGGAAGAAGGAGCGGCGTTCGGTGCGTGCTCTCGGTGTGCGGGGCGGCGGGTCATGTGGCGGAGCCACCTGGCCCTCCGTCCCGTGCGGCGAGAGGGCGTGCCGGGCGTCGCGACGCCACGGAGATCCGTCAGAAGCCCCCTAGGCCGGCCGGGCCGCCCGAACTCCGTCACTCGGGCGGCGCCGCTCCCGTCACGCCAGGCCGGCCCGCCGCAGCGCGTCGGCCATCGCGCCGCCGGCGGGCGGAGCCGTCCGGTCCTGCCGCGGCCTGCCCCCGGACCGTCCCTGCCCCTGCCCCTGCTGCCGGCGCTGCTGCGGGGGCCGCCCGCCGCGCTCACGCTGCTGTCCCTGCTGCCCCTTCGCGGCCGCCTCGTCGTCCAGCCGCAGCGTCAGCGAGATCCGCTTGCGCGGGATGTCGACGTCGAGGACCTTCACCTTGACGATGTCCCCGGGCTTCACCACGTCCCGCGGGTCCTTCACGAACGTCTTCGACATGGCCGACACGTGCACCAGTCCGTCCTGGTGCACCCCGACGTCCACGAACGCCCCGAACGCCGCGACGTTCGTGACGACCCCTTCCAGGACCATCCCGGCGGCGAGGTCGGAGATCTTCTCCACGCCCTCCTTGAAGGAAGCGGTCTTGAACGCGGGCCGCGGGTCGCGCCCCGGCTTCTCCAGCTCCCTGAGGATGTCGGTGACGGTCGGCAGACCGAACTTCTCGTCCACGAAGTCCTGCGGGCGCAGCGACCGCAGCACCCCGGTGTTGCCGATGAGGGAGGCGACCTCCTGCCCGGTGGTCTTCACCATCCGCCGCACCACCGGATACGCCTCGGGATGCACGCTGGACGCGTCCAGCGGATCGTCGCCGCCGCGGATGCGCAGGAAGCCCGCGCACTGCTCGAACGCCTTCGGGCCCAGCCGCGGCACCTTCTTCAGCTCGGAGCGCGACCGGAACGGCCCGTTGGCGTCCCGGTGCGCCACGATGTTCTCCGCCAGGCCGGAGGTGATGCCGGAGACCCGGGCGAGCAGCGGTGCGGAGGCCGTGTTGACGTCCACACCCACGCCGTTCACACAGTCCTCGACCACCGCGTCCAGCGACCGCGACAGCTTCACCTCGGACAGGTCGTGCTGGTACTGGCCGACCCCGATCGACTTCGGGTCGATCTTCACCAGCTCCGCCAGCGGGTCCTGCAGCCGGCGGGCGATCGACACCGCGCCGCGCAGCGACACGTCCAGCTCCGGCAGTTCCTGCGAGGCGAAGGCCGAGGCCGAGTACACGGAGGCGCCCGCCTCGGAGACCATCACCTTGGTGAGCTTCAGCTCCGGGTGCTTCGCGATCAGCTCACCGGCGAGCTTGTCCGTCTCCCGGGACGCGGTGCCGTTGCCGATCGCGACCAGCTCGACCGCGTGCTCCTTCGCCAGCCGCGCCAGCTTCGCGATCGCCTCGTCCCACCGGTTGGCGGGCACGTGCGGGTGGACGACGTCCGTCGCCACCACCTTGCCGGTCGCGTCGACCACGGCGACCTTCACGCCCGTACGGAAGCCGGGGTCGAGGCCCAGCGTGGCGCGGGTGCCGGCCGGGGCGGCGAGCAGCAGGTCGCGCAGGTTGGCCGCGAACACGTTCACCGCCTCGTCCTCGGCGGTGGTGCGCAGCCGCAGCCGGATGTCGATGCCGAGGTGGACCAGGATGCGGGTGCGCCAGGCCCAGCGGACGGTGTCGCCCAGCCATGTGTCGGCGGGGCGCCCGCGGTCGGCGATGCCGAACCGGCCCGCGATGATCCCCTCGTGCGACGACCGGCCCGCCGGGGCGCCGTCCGGCTCCTCCGGCTCCAGGACGAGGTCGAGCACCTCCTCCTTCTCGCCGCGCAACAGGGCGAGGATCCGGTGCGAGGGCAGCTCGGTGAACGGCTCGGCGAAGTCGAAGTAGTCGGCGAACTTGGCGCCCGCCTCCTCCTTGCCCTCCCGCACCCTGGCCACCAGCCGCCCGCGCGTCCACATCCGCTCGCGCAGCTCGCCGATCAGGTCGGCGTCCTCGGAGAACTTCTCGGTCAGGATGGCCCGCGCCCCGTCGAGGGCGGCCTGCGGATCGGCCACGCCCTTGTCCGCGTCGACGAACGCGGACGCCGCGGCGAGCGGCTCGACGGACGGGTCGGCGAGCAGCCCCTCGGCCAGCGGCTCCAGCCCCGCCTCCCGCGCGATCTGCGCCTTCGTACGCCGCTTGGGCTTGTACGGCAGGTAGATGTCCTCCAGGCGCGCCTTGGTCTGCGCGCCCCGGATGCGGGCCTCCAGCTCCTCGGTGAGCTTGCCCTGCTCGCGCACCGACTCCAGGATCGCCGTCCGCCGCTCCTCCAGCTCCCGCAGGTAGCGCAGCCGCTCCTCGATCGTGCGCAGCTGCGCGTCGTCGAGCATCTCGGTCGCTTCCTTGCGGTAGCGGGCGATGAAGGGCACCGTCGAGCCGCCGTCGAGCAGCTCGACCGCGGCCTTCACCTGCCGCTCCCGTACGCCGAGCTCCTCGGCGATCCTGCCTTCGATGGATCCCGCTGCGATGGATCCGCTGGACCCGGGTGTCGTCACGATCCCGTACCGCCTTCTCACTGAGGTTGCGCGGCAATTGTGGCAGGCGGCACCGACAACCGGGGATCAGGGAGGCGCACGGCGGGTCCGGCCCGCAGCGGAACCGGGCCCGGCGGGCCCGGGCCGGGCGGGGGTCAGGCCCGGCGGCTGCGGGTGGTGGACGACGCTCCGCCGAAGAGCCGGGCCAGGGCCCGGAAGGGCAGCGTCACGACGGTGGCGACGGCGCCGCCGATCTGGCGCAGCACGTCTGCGATGGCACGGAACACGGAGTACCTCCCCTTCGTCTCCCGGCCGCTGTGGCCGGGAGGAAGCGGGTACCTCGTCACCGGCCGTGCATGCGCCCCGTATGCCCCGCGCGCCGTCTCAGCCCTTGCCGCGCAGGTCAGCGGGGAAGGCGCCGGCGCCGGCCGCGGTGCGCGCGAACCCCGCCGCGATCCCGGTCAGGCGCGCGACACCGTCCGCGCCCAGACGCGCGTACGGGGCGGCGTCCAGCCGGTCCGTCTCCCGCTCGATCTCCTCGCGCAGCGCGACGCCCCGCTCGGTCAGCTCGCCGGCGCCGTCGAGCAGACCGCGCTCCCGCAGCCGGGCGACCGCGGCGTCCCAGTCCTCCCGCGTCCAGCCACGGGTGGTGAGCACCCACTTCGGTGCCAGGCCCTTGCCGGTCGCGGTGTGGGTCACCACCGCCTCCAGACCGTCCAGTTCCGCGCCCATCAGCACGGCGAGGTGCCCGTCGCCCCGGTGCTCGCGCAGCAGGGTCGCGGCATGCCACAGCGCGAGGTGCGGCTCCTCGGGGACGGGGAGGTCGGCGTGGGCGGAGTACAGCGGCCGGGCGCTGCGCGCACACCCCTCGGCGGCCCGCAGCGCCAGCCGCGCCGCCTCCGCCATCTCCTCGCAGGCCACGGCCTCTTCTCCCAGCAGACGGCGCAGCGTGGCGTCGACGGCGCGCAGGCGCGCGGCCAGGACCTGCTCCGGAGCGGCGCTCCGCCACACCGCGGGCACGTGCCGGGCCACGAGCTCGTGCTTGTAGTTGTAGAACGCCGCCGTGACGGTGCCCGCCCCGACCGGGCCCAGCGCCGCCGCACGCACCGCGAAGTTGACGGCCCGGGGGTCGGTGATCCCGAGGGCACCCAGCTCCCGTGCCAGGTCCGGCGAGAAGTAGAGCGTCGAGTGCAGGGTGTTGAGCGCGTTGTGGCAGCGGCGGCCGGCGTGCGGCTCCAGGGCGGCAGTCGTCATGCCGGGCACGTTACCAACCGCTTGGTACGTCCCTCCAGGTGCGGGACGGCCATGACGGTGCCATGGCAGAAAAGGTGGGCTGCTCGTCATTGCAGCCATCCCGCGCCCGCCGAAGAATCGACGGCATGACGCAGCGCACCGTCCTCGTCGTCCTCTTCGACGGCGTACAGAGCCTCGATGTGAGCGGCCCCGTGGAGGTCTTCGCCGGTGCGGAGACGCGCCACCCGGGGACGTACCGGATCCGCACCGCCTCCCTCGACGGCGCTCCCGTGCGCACCTCCAGCGGGCTGACGCTCGTCCCCGACCGGTCTCTCGACGGCGCTCCCCGCCCGCACACCCTGCTCGTCCCCGGCGGGCAGGGCACCCGCCGCCTCGACCCGCGCCTGGTCGACTGGGTGCGCGCCCACGGACCGCGCGCCCCCCGCCTGGTCTCCGTGTGCACCGGCGCGATCCTGCTCGCCGAGGCCGGCCTCCTGGACGGCCGCCGTGCCACGACCCACTGGGCGTACTGCGCCAAGCTGGCCCGCGACCATCCCGCCGTCGAGGTCGACCCCGACCCCGTCTACGTGCGCGACGGGCACGTCGCCACCTCGGCCGGCGTCACCGCCGGCATCGACCTCGCCCTCGCCCTGGTCGAGGAGGACCTGGGCCGCGACACCGCCCTCGCCATCGCCCGCCACCTGGTGGTGTTCCTGCGCCGTCCCGGCAACCAGGCCCAGTTCAGCGCCCAGCTCGCCACCCAGACCGCACGCCGCGAGCCGCTCCGGGACGTCCAGCAGTGGATCACCGAGCACCCCGAGGCCGACCTCACCGTCGAGTCCCTCGCCGCCCGCGCCCGCCTCTCGCCCCGCCACTTCGCCCGTGCCTTTCGCGCGGAGACCGGCACGACACCGGGCCGGTACGTCGACCGGGTCCGGCTGGAGCACGCCCGCCGCCTCCTGGAGGACACCGCCGACGGCGTCGAGGAGATCTCCCGTGCCAGCGGCTACGGCACCCCCGAGGCCATGCGCCGCGCCTTCGTCAAGGCCCTGGGCACGGCCCCCGCCGAGTACCGCCGCAGATTCCGCCCCGCGGCCGCCCACTGACCCCCCATCGACCACCGCCGACCACCACCGAAGGAGACCGATGCAGATCGCGATCGTCCTCTACGACCGCTTCACCGCCCTCGACGCCGTGGGCCCCTACGAGACGCTCGGCCGCCTCCCGGACGCCGAGACCGTCTTCGTCGCCGAGGAGACCGGCCCCGTACGCACCGACACCGGCACCCTGGCCCTCGTCGCCGACCGGACCCTGGCCGAGGTGCCGGCCCCCGACATCGTGGTCGTCCCCGGCGGCCCCGGCCAGACCCCGCAGATGGAGAACACCGCGCTCCTGGACTGGCTGCGCGCCGCCGACGCCACCAGCACCTGGACGACGTCGGTGTGCACCGGCTCCCTGCTGCTCGCCGCCGCCGGACTGCTCACGGGCCGGCGCGCGACCTCCCACTGGCTGGCCCTGGACCAGCTGAAGCGCCACGGCGCCGATCCGGCGGAGGAGCGGGTCGTCACCGACGGCAAGTACGTCACCGCCGCCGGCGTCTCCTCCGGCATCGACATGGGCCTCACCCTGCTCGGCCGCATCGCCGGCGACGACCAGGCCCGGGCCGTCCAGCTGATCACCGAGTACGACCCGCAGCCGCCCTACGACGCGGGCTCCCCGCAAAAGGCCCCCGCGCACCTCGTGGAGGAGCTCCGCAGCCGCAGCCGCTTCATCCTGAGGTAGGCGCGCTCCAGGTGAAGCGCGGCCGCCTGCGCTGAAGGAACGCGGCGGCGCCCTCCGCGGTGTCGCCGCTCGCGCGTGCCTGCGCGGCCCAGTACGCGTCACGGTCCGTGCGGCCGTCCGCGAACTCCTTCGCCGCGGCCTGCGTCAGCTGCGAGCGGGACACCAGCACCCGCGTGAACTCCGCGACCCGCCCGTCCAGTTCCCCCTCGGGCAGCACCTCGTCGACCAGCCCCGTCCGCAGCGCCCGCCGCGCGTCGATCGACTCGCCCGAGAACAGCAGGTACTTGGCGGTGGCCGGCCCCACCAGCGCCACCAGCCGCCGGGTGGCCGACGCCGGATAGACGACCCCCAGCCTGGCCGGCGTCACCCCGAACAGCGCGTCCTCCTGCGCGAACCGCAGATCACAGGCGGCCGCCAGCTGCGTCCCGCCGCCCACGCAGTGCCCGCGCACCACGGCCAGCGTCGGCTTGGGGAACGCGGCCAGCGCCTCCTCGGCGGCCACCGCCAGCCCCTGGGTCTCCTCCGCACCGTCCTGAAGGGCCGCGATGTCCGCCCCGGCGCAGAACGTCCCGCCCTCGCCGGTCAGCACCAGCACCCGTACCGCCGGGTCCGCCGCCAGCGCGTCGAGGAGCGGCGGCAGCGCCCGCCACATCGCGGCCGTCATGGCGTTGCGTTTGGCCGGGTGGCGGATGACGACGGTGGCGACCGAATCGGTGACGCTGTGCAGCAGCCGGGGCTCCATGCGCCGGATGCTATCCACCGGGCCGCGCCCTGCGGCCACAGACCCGGGGACGGACGTTACGACCCGGCGGGTGAAGGGGACCCGGCGGGAGAGCCATGCCGGAGTGACAGGCTGGAGGAGGGCGCCGATGGCCACGTCGACCAGGTCCCGCGGCGGCGCGGCGAAGCTGAACCGGGACTTCGGCCGGCTCGCCGCCCTCGGCGTGATCCTGCTGATCGCGGGGCTCGTCGGGCTCGTCTACACCGCCGTCGCCACGCTGACCTCGATGTTCCTCTTCGGCTGGCTGCTGCTGACCGGTGGCGTCGTGGGGCTGCTGCACGCGGTCCAGTCCCGGGGCACCAGCTTCCTCTGGCTGGGCGTCATCGTCGCGGCCCTCAACATCGCCGCCGGCGTGGTGATCGTCCTCAAGCCGGACGAGGCCGCCGTCGCGCTGACCATGTTCGCCGCCCTGCTCTTCCTCACCGCCGGTCTCTTCCGGCTGGTCGGCAGCGTGGTGGTGCGCGGCCCCCAGTTCGGCTGGACGCTCCTGGTCGGCGCCTTCGACCTGCTGCTGGGCGTCCTCGTCCTGATCTCCTGGCCGAGCGGCAGCCAGTACGTCATCGGCACCTTCTTCTCCCTCGCCCTGCTCTTCGACGGCCTCGGACTGATCGCCACCGGGTTCGGCGGCCGCCGCGTCGTCGGCATGGTCTCCGACCGGCTCACCGCGGACGGCCGCGACGGCGCCGGCGACGGCGGTGACGGCGACGGCGGCGACGGCGCGCGGGGGAGGACCGCCGGTCCGGCCGTACCACCCGACTAGTTCGCCGAGGCGACGCAACCGGGGCAGGAACGGTCCTGCAACAGCCCCGGTCATACGCAGGCGGTCGGAAGCGTTCGATACCCGCCGACTTGCGCACAGATCCACGGAGGAAAGCGGCTCGTTGCCAACACTCAAGGTGTGGTGACAATCGAGCGCAAGGGTGGCGACCGGATCATGGACGACCACGGGCGCGGGCCCGGCCCACGCCCCGACGGCCCAGCGGCATCCGGCGACGGGACGGACCCCGGCCCCGCGGACCCGCTGCCGTACGAAGGCGTGTGGCGGTTCACCGCCCCCACCGTCGACGCCTCGGTCCCGCAGGCCCGGCACGCCGTACGGGACCTGCTGCGGCGCCAGGGCGTGCCGGTCCCGGACGACCTGGCCCACGGCCTGCTGGTGATCGTCTCGGAGCTGGTCACGAACGCCGTCCGGCACGCGGCGCTGCTGTCGCCGGTGCTCGCCGTGGAGGTCGCGGTCGGCCCCGAGTGGGTCCGGGTGTCCGTGGAGGACGACCACCCCTACCGCCCCACCGCCCTGGAGACCGACCACGGCCGGACCGGCGGGCGGGGCCTGCTCCTGGTGCGCGAGATCGCCCAGGAGGCGGGCGGGGTCTGCGACGTCGCCCGCACGGCGAGCGGCGGCAAGGTGATCTGGGTCGCGCTGCCGCTCACGGCCCGCCGGCTGCCGTAGGGCGGCTCACCAGCCGGCGGACGGGCCCGTCAGCTCCCGGATCGCGGGCCGGGCCGCGTCCAGCACGGTCATGAACCACGCCGAGAAGGTGTCCTTCGCATGCCGCTCGGCCAGCTCGGCCGCGGTCACGTAGGCCGTCGCCGCCACCTCCTGGGCGTCGGGCGCGAGCGGGGCCTGCACCAGGCCGACGAAGAGGTGGTTGTACTCCTGCTCCACCAGCCCCGAGGCCGGGTCCGGGTGGTTGTAGCGCACCGTGCCCGCCTCGGCGAGCAGCGCCGGGGAGACGCCGAGCTCCTCGTACGTCCGCCGGGCCGCCGCCGCGAAGGGAGCCTCGCCGGGGTAGGGGTGACCGCAGCAGGTGTTGGACCACACACCGGGGGAGTGGTACTTGCCGAGCGCCCGCTGCTGCAGCAGCAGCCGGCCCTGCTCGTCGAAGAGGAACACGGAGAACGCGCGGTGCAGCTGCCCCGGCGGCTGGTGCGCGGTGAGCTTCTCCGCGGTGCCGATCGTGACGCCCTTCTCGTCGACCAGTTCCAGCAAAATCGCGTCCGCGGTGCCGTTCGGCGCGTCGTGCGCCGCGCCGGCAGGTGTGATCGGCATACCCATCCTTCGTATCGGTCCTCGCGCCCCAGTCTGCCGTACGGATCCGGCACTCCCGGCGCTTCCGGCGCGTCCGCATGTCCCGGGCGCGGGAGCACGAGGACCCGCGGACACCGCCGGCCGGACGCCGTGGAGGGGCCCGGTAGGTGATCGTGCCCGGCACCGCGAAGAGGGAATCACCCGGGACCGGGGTGCACGGGGGTGCACAGGCGTGCGGCAGGTCCTAGTGGCACAGGCGTGCCTCGTGCTCCGCGTGTCCGCCGGGCTCCAGCTGGAAGGTGCAGTGCTCCACGTCGAAGTGGTCGCCCAGGCAGCCCTGGAGCTCGTGGAGCATCTTCTCGTGCCCGATCCCGGTGAGCACCTCGGAGCTGACCACCACGTGCGCGGAGAGCACCGGCATGCCCGAGGTGATCGTCCAGGCGTGCAGGTCGTGCACGTCCTCCACGCCGTCGAGCGCCAGTATGTGCGCCCTCACCTCCGCCATGTCGACGCCCTTGGGGGCCGCCTCCAGCAGCACGTCCAGGGTCTCGCGCAGCAGCCGCCAGGTGCGCGGGACGATCATCAGGCCGATGACGAGCGAGGCGACCGGGTCGGCGGCCTGCCAGCCGGTGGCCAGGATCACCAGGGCGGAGACGATGACCGCGACCGAGCCCAGGGCGTCCGCCGCCACCTCCAGGAACGCCCCGCGCACGTTCAGGCTCTCCCGCTGTCCCCGCATCAGCAGCATCAGCGACACCGTGTTCGCCACCAGGCCCACCGCGCCGAAGACGACGGTCAGCCCGCCCTCGGTGGCGGCCGGTGTGACGAACCGCTCGACCGCCTCGAACAGGACGTAACCGCCGGCCCCGAGCAGCAGCAGGCAGTTGGCCAGCGCGGCGAGGATCTCCGCGCGGGCGTACCCGAAGGTGCGCCGTTCGCTCGGCGGGCGGGCCGCGAAGTGGATCGCGAGCAGCGCCATGCCGAGCCCCAGGGCGTCCGTCGCCATGTGCGCCGCGTCGGCGACGAGCGCGAG
This sequence comes from Streptomyces sp. NPDC006134, assembly GCF_040628835.1. Classification (NCBI taxonomy): domain Bacteria; kingdom Bacillati; phylum Actinomycetota; class Actinomycetes; order Kitasatosporales; family Streptomycetaceae; genus Streptomyces; species Streptomyces sp. NPDC006134. The sequence continues at coordinate 131,166 of NZ_JBEXTV010000017.1, forward strand.
CGAGTCCGCGAGCACCCCGCCGACGATCTCGACGACCATGACGGTGAGCGTGATCGACAGCGCCATGCGCAGCCTGCCGCGGTACGCGGCGGTCGCCGTACCGCCGGCGGGCGCGCCGTGCGCGTGCCCGTGATCGTGCCCAGCCCCCATGAAAGCCGCCTTTCCTTGGTCCGTCGGGATCACAGTGAACTACGGGTGGGGGGTATCCGCAACGCGGCACTGAACACCGTTGTCATTGGCTCTGACCTGCGTAAACGCTGTGCAGGTCAGAGCGCTGGAGTGATCGGTGAGCGTGCCGTGGGCGCGCCGCGGGCCCCGAGTGCCGCAGCCGCTCTCCGGCCGTTCGGCGCACCCCGTGCCGACCGTGCCGACCGGTCCGCGCGCCGCCCCGTCCGTGAGCCGCGCGGCGCGCCCCGAAGCACGCTTGTGTGCGCGATACCGCTGATATGTCGCCGATGCCCGTTCTGGTAGGGCGGTTTGTGGGCCGGACCCCGCATCCCTGATGATGACGGCGGCAAAGGTGTGCGCACGCCGCGTTGGCCGGCCGAGAAACAGGCGGTGAACGCGGCGTTCTGGTCATCCGATAACCTCTGCCGACATGCCGCCCGGGAGCCGCAGGCCCGGGTACCCCCATCACGCACATGCCCGACGCGCCCAGGTGTCGGCACCCAGGGAGTGAGTTTCGGTTGTCGACCGCCATCCTCACCGGTCAGCCGGTCCCCGGTTCGTCGATCGAGGGCGATCTGCGGTCGCTCGGCTTCGATGTACGCACCGCCGCCGACGCCGCCGAGGCCGAGGCCCTGCTGGCCGCGGTCCCGTGCGGGGAGCGGGTCGCGCTGGTCGACGCCCGCTTCGTGGGCCACCTGCACGCCCTGCGCCTCGGCCTGACCGACCCCCGCTTCCCGCTCGCCGCCATCCCCGGCGCCGTGACCGCCCAGCCGGCCGGCCGCCTGGGCCTGACCCGCGCGATCGCCCGCGAAAGCACCGCCGGCGGCGGAACCTCTCCCGGACTTCCGGCCGCGCCGGAGCAGGGCGGTGCCCGCACGGCCGTCGACAGCCTCGCCGACCGCGTCGCGGACGCCCTCGACGCCGACGGCGCCGACGTGCACCGGCCCGAGCTCGGCACCCTCGTCGCCGTCGTCCCCGACGGCCCGCAGGCCCGCAACGAGGCACGGCAGGCCGTCACCGCCGTCGATGACGAGGCCGTCCGCCTGAAGTCGGCCGTGAAGGCCCGCGACGGCTTTTTCACCACCTTCTTCATCAGCCCCTACTCCCGCTACCTCGCCCGCTGGTGCGCCCGCCGCGGCCTGACCCCCAACCAGGTCACGACCGCCTCCCTGCTCACCGCGCTGATCGCGGCGGGCTGCGCGGCCACCGGCACCCGCGGCGGATTCGCCGCCGCCGGCCTGCTGCTGCTCCTCTCCTTCGTGCTGGACTGCACCGACGGCCAGCTCGCCCGCTACTCCCTGCAGTACTCCACCCTCGGCGCCTGGCTCGACGCCACCTTCGACCGCGCCAAGGAGTACGCCTACTACGCCGGCCTCGCCCTCGGGGCCGCCCGCGGCGGCGACGACGTGTGGGCCCTCGCCCTCGGCGCGATGGTCCTGCAGACCTGCCGGCACGTCGTGGACTTCTCCTTCAACGAGGCCAACCACGACGCCACCGCCAACACCAGCCCCACCGCCGCCCTGTCCGACAAGCTCGACAGCGTCGGCTGGACGGTCTGGGTGCGCCGGATGATCGTCCTGCCGATCGGCGAACGCTGGGCCATGATCGCCGTCCTGACGGCGGCCACCACCTCTCGCATCACCTTCTACGCCCTGCTCATCGGCTGCGCCTTCGCCGCCACGTACACCACGGCGGGCCGCGTCCTGCGCTCGCTGACCCGCACGGCGCGGCGGACGGACCGGGCGGCCGGGGCGCTGGCCGACCTCGCCGACTCCGGGCCGCTCGCCCGGGGCCTCGCGGCGGCCTTCAGGAACCCCGCGCGCCGCCTGCCCGCCCTCACGGCCCCCGTCGTCGCCCTGCTCGGCGGCCTCGCGGTCACCGCCACCGCGGCCCTCACCGGCTTCGGCAGCCCCTGGCCCGCCGTCGCCGCCGCCGGCTACGCCCTGACCTCCGGCCTCGCCGTCGCCCGCCCGCTCAAGGGCTCCCTCGACTGGCTCGTCCCCCCGTTCCTGCGCGCCGCCGAGTACGGCACCGTCCTGCTGCTCGCGGCGAAGGCGGAGGCGGACACGGCGGTGAACGGGGTGCTTCCGGCGGCGTTCGGGCTGGTCGCGGCGGTCGCCTACCATCACTACGACACGGTCTACCGCATCCGCGGCAACGCGGGTGCGCCCCCGCACTGGCTGGTGCGGGCGATCGGAGGCCACGAGGGCCGCACGCTGCTGGTCGCCGTGCTGGCCGTCCTGCTCACCGCCTCGCAGTTCAAGGTCGCGCTCACGGTCCTCGCCGTGGCCGTCGCCCTCGTGGTGCTCGTCGAGAGCATCCGCTTCTGGGTGGCCGCCCACAAGGGCGGCGCACCCGCCGTACACGACGAAGGAGAACCCGCATGATCGGCCTCGTGCTGGCGGCTGGTGCCGGACGGCGCCTGCGGCCCTACACCGACACCCTGCCCAAGGCGCTGGTTCCGGTGGGTCCCGAGGGTGCGGAGGACAGCCTGAC
>NZ_JBEXTV010000018.1:0-133287 GCF_040628835.1 Streptomyces sp. NPDC006134
GCCCGGTTACATTCCGAACCCGGAAGCTAAGCTCTACAGCGCCGATGGTACTGCAGGGGGGACCCTGTGGGAGAGTAGGACGCCGCCGAACAATTTTTGGAGGACCCCTGGTCACCAGCGTACAGCTGGGACCAGGGGTCCTTTTGTTTTTCCAGAGCGCGCCGGGTACCCGGCTGCGCGAGAATTAACTGTGGTACCGAAGACAGGAGTCACCGATGTCCACCAACTCTCCCGACGACCGACCGGAGCGCGACCAGCGGCGACGGGACAGTGGTGACCGTTCTGACCGCGGTGGCTACCGAGGCGGGCCCCGGCGTGGCAACGACCGCGGGGACCGTGCGGAGCGCGGAGGCGGCAGCCGGGGAGGCTTCCGCCGTGACGACCGTGACCGGGGTGGTTACGGTCGTCGTGACGACCGCCGTGACGATCGGCGCGATGACCGGCGTGATGACCGCCGTGACGATCGCGACCGTGGGTTCCGGCGGGACGGAGACCGGCCTTCCTTCCGCCGGGATGACCGCGATGACCGCCGTAACGATCGGGGTGACCGCCCGGAGCGCGGTGGGTTCCGGCGTGACGACAGCAGGGGTGAGCGGGGCGGCTTTGGCCGCCGTGACGACCGTAGGGACGACCGCCGCGACGATCGTAGGGACGATCGCCGGGGCGAGCGTCGGGACGGTGACCGTTTCGGGCACCGGCGTGACGATGACCGGGGACCGCGTGGGGAGCGTGCCGGCTTCGGTCGTCGCGACGACCGCCGTGATGACCGTCGGGGCGGCGAGCGTGGTGACCGTGGTGGGTTCCGGCGGGACGACCGGCGCGATGACCGGCGCGATGACCGTGCCGAGCGGGGTGGGTTCCGTGGGCGGGACGACCAGCGTGGTGAGCGCGGTGGGTTCCGTGGGCGGGATGATCGCGGACGTGATGACCGCGGGCGTGACGAGCGTGGGCGTGGTGGTTACGGTCGGCGGGACGATCGTGGGGGGCGTCCCGGCGGGTTCCGTGGGCGGGACGACCGCGGCCGGGACGACCGGCGTGGCGGGGGACGCTTCCGGGACGAGCGGGACCGGGACCGGGAGCCGATCAAGCGGCTGCCGATTCCCGAGGACGTCACGGGCAACGAGATCGACAAGGACGTACGGCAGGAGCTGCAGAGCCTGCCCAAGACGCTCGCGGACGACGTCGCCAGGAACCTGGTGATGGTGGCCCGGCTGATCGACGAGGACCCCGAGGCGGCGTACGGCTACTCCAAGGTGGCCCTGCGGCTGGCGTCGCGGGTCGCCGCCGTGCGGGAGGCGGCCGGGTTCGCGGCGTACGCGAACCAGAAGTACAGCGAGGCGCTGGCCGAGTTCCGGGCCGCGCGGCGGATGACCGGTGGCGTGGACCTGTGGCCGCTCATGGCCGACTGCGAGCGCGGGCTCGGGCGGCCGGAGAAGGCGCTGGAGATGGCCGGTGCGCCCGAGGTGCACAAGCTGGACAAGGCCGGGCAGGTCGAGATGCGGCTCGTCGCGGCCGGCGCCCGGCGTGACATGGGGCAGCTGGACGCGGCCATCGTGACGCTGCAGAGCCCCGAGCTGGCCTCCAACGCCGTACAGCCGTGGACCGCTCGGCTGCGGTACGCGTACGCCGACGCGCTGCTGGCCGCCGGGCGGGAGAGCGAGGCGCGGGAGTGGTTCGCCAAGGCCGTGGAGTCCGACCGGGACGGCAGCACCGATGCCTCCGACCGGCTGGCCGAGCTGGACGGCGTGGAGTTCGTCGACGCGCTCGACGAGACGGCGGCGGAGGGGGAGCCGGCGGACGGTTCCGGCGCTGACGACCGGGACTGACGGCAGGCGTCGAACGAGTGGTGAAGGGGCGGGATCCGTGCGCGGGTCCCGCCCCTCGGCGTGTCCGGGGTTCGACGGTGTGCCGGAGGTGTCAGAGGTCCAGGGCGCGCAGGACCAGGCCGGAGGCCGGTTTCGGGCCGAACGACGTCGACTTGCGGGGCATGGTGACGCCCTGGCGGGCGAGGTCGCGGACGACGTCCTCGCGGACCGGGTGCATCAGGACCGCCGTACCGCCGTCGCGTTCCGCCTTGGCCACGGTCGCGGCGGTGTCGTGGATGTAGGCGATGTGGGCCGGGGAGTCCTCGGGGACGTGCCAGACGTGGGGGAGGAGCGTGGCGTGCAGGACCGTGGCGTCCAGGGTGCGCCAGGCCTCCGGGCGGTCGGCGGGGACCGTGCGGGCCAGCAGGGCCGGGTCCGGGCGGTCGACGAGGTGGAAGGCGCCGTCGCCGGCGAGGAGGAAGGCGTTGCCCGTGCGGGCCGCCTCGGCGAGGGCCGTCAGAGCTTCGGTCAGGGGAACGGCGAGGCGGCGGACGCGGAAGTGGCCCTCCAGGGCCGTCAGCGCGTCCGTCACGGGCAGGCCGTGCAGGAGGCGGTGGATGGCGCGGACGCGCAGGGGATAGCGGGCCGTGTCGACCAGGAGGACCAGGCCGTGGTCCCAGGGGGTGGGGGAGGGGTGTTCCGCGCGGAGCCTGCGGTAGGTGGCCCAGCGGTGGTGGCCGTCGGCGATCAGCGCCTGCTGCCGGGCCAGGTCGGTCTGGACGCGGGCTATGTCGCCGGGGTCGGTGACGGCCCACAGGCGGTGGCAGAAGCCGTCGTCCGTGGTGGTCGACAGGAGGGGCGGCCGGCCGGCGGTGCGTTCGACGAGGGCGGCCGTCGCGGTGGTCGTGGTGTCGCCGCGGTAGGTCAGGAGGAGGGGCTCCAGGTTCGCCGAGGTGGCGCGCATGAGGGCCGCTCGGTCGGCGACGACGTGCGGCATGACGTCCTCGTGCGGCAGGACGAGCTTCTCGGCGGGGTCCGACACGCGCAGGGCGCCGATGATGCCGCGTTGCAGCAGTCCCGCGCCGTCGCGCTGCTCGTAGACGTACAGGCCCGGCTCGGGGTCGGAGGTCAGGATGCCCTCGGCCCGCCAGCGGCGCAGGGTGCGGGCGGCCTGCTCGTTGCGGGCGGCGGGGGTGGCGGCCTGCGGCAGGATCAGGCGGACGATGTTGTGCGGGTCGGCGGATTCGAGCTGGTGCAGGCCGTCGGGGCGGACCACGACGTCGTACGGCGGGGAGGTCACGGCGGCCAGGCTGCCGACCCGGTCGGGGTCGTAGCGAAGGCCCCGGAACGGGGTGAGTTCCAGGCCCTGGTGCGCCGTTGTCTCCGAGTGACCTGCTGTGTGCGTCCCGGCGTCCATCCCGGCATCGTACGTGTGTCGGTGGCATGGGGGATGATCGGGGGAAAGCCGTCGAACGAGGAGCGATGCGGAATGAGCCGGAGCGTCAGGACGAGGCCCGAGGGCAGTGGGCAGACCCTGAGCGAGGCGTACGACACGGCGCTGCTCGACCTGGACGGTGTCGTGTACGCGGGCGGGAAAGCGATCGCGCACGCCGTCGACTCGCTCGCCGAGGCCCGCGCGGGCGGCATGCACCTGGCGTACGTCACCAACAACGCGCTGCGGACGCCGGACGCGGTGGCCGCGCACCTGACCGAGCTGGGCATACCGACGGGGGCGGACGACGTCGTCACCTCGGCGCAGGCGGTGGCGCGGCTGATCGCCGAGCAGGTGCCGGCGGGGGCGCGCGTGCTGGTGATCGGCGGGGAGGGGCTGCGGGTGGCGCTGCGCGAGCGCGGGCTGGAGCCCGTGGAGTCCGCGGACGACGACCCGGCGGCGGTGGTGCAGGGGTACGGCGGGCCCGAGCTGCCGTGGGGGCGGTTCGCGGAGGCGTGCTACGCCATCGCGCGGGGCGTGCCGTGGTACGCGTCCAACACGGATCTGACGATTCCCGGCGCGCGGGGCATCGCGCCGGGCAACGGGGCGGCGGTGGAGGTCGTGCGGATCGCCACCGGTGCCACGCCGCAGGTCGCGGGCAAGCCGCTGCCGCCGATGCACCGGGAGACGATCCTGCGGACGGGGGCGCGGCGGCCCCTGGTGGTGGGGGACCGGCTGGACACCGACATCGAGGGCGCGTTCAACGGGGACGTGGACTCGCTGCTCGTGCTGACCGGTGTGACCGACGGGGCCCGGCTGCTGGCCGCGCCGCCGCAGCACCGGCCGACGTACGTCGACGCCGATCTGCGGGGGCTGCTCACCGGGCAGCCGGAGGTCACCGGGGCGGCGGACGGCGGGTTCCGCTGCGGTGGCTGGACGGCGGCGGCCGGAGCGGGGCGGCTGGAGCTGGAGGGGGACGGTGAGGCCCTGGACGGGCTGCGTGCGCTGTGCGCGGTGGCCTGGACGGCGGCCGGGGAGGGCGTGTGCACGCTGGAGGCGGGGAAGGCGCTGGCGCGGCTGGGGCTCTGAGGCCGGGGCGGGGCCGGTACGGGGGTGTTGTGGGGCCGGTGGAGGGGCGTACGGTTCCCGGGCGGGCTCCACGCGGGGTGACGCCTCGGGGATCGTGATCGAATGCGAGGGTAGGCTAACCTAACTGCGTGTTGGTCGACAGTCCTCCCGAACAGCGCGCGGAAATCGCCCCCGCGCCCCCAAAACGCCGGGCGATACGTGCCTTTGGGCTGCTTGTCTCCGTGGCGATCCTGGTGCTCGTCGCCATGGTGAGCATCGCGGTCGGCGCGAAGGACCTCTCTCTCGGACAGGTCTGGCACGGCCTGTTCCACGACTCGGGCAGCTATGGCGACGTCGTGGTGAGCGAGCGGCTGTCGAGGACCGTCCTCGGACTCCTCGCCGGTGCCGCGCTCGGCCTGTCCGGCGCGGTGCTGCAGGCGCTGACCCGCAATCCGCTGGCCGATCCCGGGCTGCTGGGCCTCAACGCGGGCGCGTCCGCCGCGGTCGTTACCGCCATCTCGTTCTTCGGGGTCACCTCGCTCACCGGGTACGTGTGGTTCGCGTTCCTGGGAGCGGCGGCCGTCGGGGCGCTGGTGTGGTTCCTCGGCGGCAGCCGGGGGGCGACGCCGGTGCGGCTCGCGCTCGCCGGTACGGCGATCAGCGCCGCGCTCTTCGGCTACCTCCAGGCCGTGATGATCCTGGACGACGCGGCGCTGGGCGCGATGCGCTTCTGGACGGTCGGTTCGCTGTCCTCGGCGACCGACGAGACCATCCTGCGGGTGCTGCCGTTCTTCGTGGTGGGCACCGTCCTGGCGCTCGTCCTGGCCCGGCCGCTGAACGCCATGGAGATGGGTGACGACACCGCCAAGGCGCTCGGCGCCGACCTGAACCGCACCCGGGCGCTGGCCATGCTCGCCGCGACCGTGCTGTGCGGGGCGGCGACCGCCGCCTGCGGGCCGATCGTGTTCGTCGGGCTGATGGTGCCCCACGTCGTCCGCTCCTTCACCGGACCCGACCTGCGCTGGATCCTGCCGTACGCCACGATCCTGTCGCCCGTGCTGCTGCTCGGCGCCGACGTCCTCGGACGGATCGCCGCGCGGCCCGCCGAGCTCCAGGTCGGCATCGTGACCGCCGTCATCGGCGGCCCGGTCTTCATCTTTCTCGTACGACGGCGGAGGACGGCCCAGCTGTGAAGACCAACCGTGCCGTGCGGACCCCGGGCGGGCTCTCGTTCCGTCTCGACGTCCGCGCCGTGACCGTCGTCGTCCTGCTGCTGGCCGCCGCGCTCGCCGCGAGTGTGGTGCTGATCGGCACCGGCGACTTCCCGATCCCGGCCGCCGACGTGCTGAAGACCCTCGTCGGGCAGGGGGACCCCGGCCAGGAGTTCATCGTCAACGAGCTGCGGTTGCCCCGCGTCCTGGTGGGCCTGCTGGTCGGTGCCTCGCTGGGGCTGGGCGGTGCGCTGTTCCAGGCCATCTCCCGCAACCCGCTGGGCAGCCCGGACGTGCTCGGTCTCGGGCAGGGCGCGACGGCCGGCGCCCTCACGGTGATCGTGCTGCTGTCCGGGAGCGCGGCCCAGGTGACGGCCGGTGCGCTCGCCGGCGGCCTGGTGACCGGTCTCGCCATCTATCTGCTCGCCTGGAAGCGGGGCGTGCACGGTTACCGGCTGGTCCTGGTCGGTATCGGTGTGAACGCGATCGTCACGGCGATCAACGGCTATCTGCTCACCAAGGCGGACATCGTCGACGCCGCCCGCGCGGTGGTGTGGATGACCGGGTCCCTCAGCGGCCGCGGCTGGGAGCAGGTGTGGCCGCTGCTCGTGCTGTGCGCCGTCCTCGTGCCGCTGGTCCTCGTCAACGCGCGCGGGCTGCGGATGATGGAGATGGGCGACGACATCTCCAACGCGCTCGGCGTGCGTGTCGAGCGGGTGAGGATGCTGCTGCTGGTCGCCGCCGTGCTGCTCACCGCGTCCGCCACCGCCGCCGCCGGACCGGTCAGCTTCGTCGCGCTCACCGCGCCGCAGCTCGCCCGGCGCCTGACCCGTTCGCCCGGCCCGAACCTGCTGCCGTCCCTGTGCATGGGCGCCGCCCTGCTGGTCGCCGCCGACTGGGTCTCGCAGCGGGCCTTCGGCGCCGACCAGCTGCCGGTGGGCGTGGTGACCGGCGTCCTCGGCGGGGCCTACCTGCTGTGGCTGCTGGTCACCGAGCGCAAGAAGGGCCGGATATGAGCGCCGGCACCAGCGTCAGCAGCGGGCTGAACAACCAAAGGAGCACCGTGAACCGTCTGTCCGCCGAGAACGTCACCCTCGCCTACGACCAGCGCGTCATCGCCGAGCAGCTGTCGGTGGAGATACCCGACAACTCCTTCACCGTGATCGTCGGCCCCAACGCGTGCGGCAAGTCGACGCTGCTGCGGGCCCTGTCGCGGATGCTCAAGCCCAGCCAGGGCCGGGTGCTGCTCGACGGGCAGGTCATCCAGTCGATGCCCGCCAAGAAGGTCGCGCGCACCCTCGGCCTGCTGCCGCAGTCGTCGATCGCGCCCGACGGGATCACCGTCTCCGACCTCGTCGGCCGGGGCCGCTACCCGCACCAGGGCCTCCTGCGCCAGTGGTCCGACGAGGACGAGCGGGTCGTGCAGGAGTCCATGCGGCAGACCGGGGTCGCCGAACTCGCCGACCGGTACGTCGACGAGCTCTCCGGCGGCCAGCGGCAGCGCGTGTGGATCGCGATGGCCCTCGCCCAGCAGACGCCGCTGCTGCTGCTGGACGAGCCGACGACCTACCTCGACATCCAGCACCAGATCGACGTGCTGGACCTGTGCGCGGAACTCCACGAGGAGCAGGGGCGCACCCTGGTCGCCGTCCTGCACGACCTCAACCACGCCGCCCGCTACGCCACCCACCTCATCGCCCTGCGCGGCGGCAAGGTGATCGCCCAGGGCGCGCCGAACGACATCGTCACGGCCGAGCTGGTCGAGGAGGTCTTCGGGCTGCGCTGCCAGGTCATCGACGACCCCGAGACGGGGACGCCGCTGATCGTGCCGGCCGCGCGCAAGGCGCGGGAGGGTGCGGGCGCCGGTTCCGGGAAACTGGCGGCTACAAAAGCTTCCTGAGGCGGAACAGGTCGCGCAGGCCGGCCTCCAGCTTCACCCGGCCCGACCCCCACGCCTTGGCGAAGTTCAGCTCGCCGTCGACCAGCGCCAGCAGGTCGTCGCCGGCCAGGGACAGTCTGATCTGGGCCTTGTCGCGCGGCGGCCCCGGGAAGGTGTCGTCGACCCGGATCCGGCCGTCCACGAGACGGCCGGCGAAGGTGACGTCGAGGTCCGTGATGTGGCAGCTCACCGAACGGTCCAGGGCCGCGGCTTCGCGGACGTCCCCTTCGGCGTTCTGCATGTTGTCCGAGAGTGTGTCGAGTGCGGCGCGGCACTCCTCGATCGTGGCCATCGCGACCGACGGTACCCCAGCGGTTCGGGGTAGCGTCGGGGCATGGACGATGCAGTTGCCCCGGCCGAGACCCCGGGGACGGACCCGGAGACGGAGACGGATCTGGCCCCGGAGACGGATCTGGAGGCGGAGGTGGGCGCGGAGGCGGATCCGGAGGCGGAGCACGCCCCCGTCGGCCCCGCCCCGCTGCACGTCCCCCGCACGCCCACCGGCAATGCCGAGGTGGACGCCCACCTGGAGCGGCTGGCCGACGCCGACCACCTCGCCACGGACGGACACGTCGAGGTGTACGAGGATGTACACCGGGGGCTGCGCGACGCGCTCACCGCGCTCGACGCCCGCCCGGGACCTCCGGCGCCCCCCTCGACGTACGGCAATAGGAGCTGAACCGAACGTGGCAGGAGTCGCACGCCGCCGTCTCGACGCGGAGCTGGTCCGCCGGAAGCTCGCGCGCTCGCGCGAGCACGCCAGCCAGCTGATCGCCGCCGGGCGGGTCACCGTGGGCAGGACCGTCGCGACCAAGCCGGCCACGCAGGTGGAGACCGCGGCGGCCATCGTCGTCGCGCAGGACGACAGCGACCCGGAGTACGTCTCCCGCGGCGGGCACAAGCTCGCCGGGGCGCTGAAGGCGTTCGTGCCGCAGGGCCTGGTCGTCGAGGGACGGCGGGCGCTGGACGCCGGTGCCTCCACCGGTGGCTTCACCGACGTCCTGCTGCGCGCGGGCGCCGCGCACGTCGTCGCCGTCGACGTCGGGTACGGACAGCTGGCCTGGTCGCTGCAGAGCGATGAACGCGTCACCGTCAAGGACCGCACCAACGTGCGCGAACTGACGCTGGAGGCGATCGACGGGGAGCCCGTGGACCTCGTCGTGGGGGACCTGTCCTTCATCCCGCTCGGACTGGTGCTGCCCGCCCTCGTGCGGTGCGCGAGGCCGGACGCCGATCTGGTGATGATGGTCAAGCCCCAGTTCGAGGTGGGGAAGGAGCGGCTGGGCAGCGGCGGAGTCGTCCGCAGCCCCGAGCTGCGGGCCGAGGCGGTGCGGGGCGTCGCCGGCAGGGCGTGGGAACTGGGGCTCGGCGTGCGGGGTGTCACCGCCAGTCCGCTGCCCGGCCCCTCCGGCAACGTCGAGTACTTTCTGTGGCTGCGGGCCGGGGCACCGGAGGTGGACCCGGCCGACATCGACCGTGCAGTGGCGGAGGGGCCGCGTTGACACAGAACCGAGCTCGTACTGTTTTCCTGCTGGCCCACACCGGACGGCCCGCCGCCGTGCGCAGTGCCGAGCTCGTGGTCAAAGGGCTGCTGCGCTCCGGGCTGGGCGTACGCGTCCTGGAGGCGGAGGCGTGCGACCTGCCGCTGCCGGACGAGGTGGAGCTGGTCAAGGAGGCCACCCCGGAGAGCCTGGACGGGTGCGAGCTGCTCATCGTGCTGGGCGGTGACGGCACCCTGCTGCGCGGCGCCGAGTTCGCCCGCGCCTCCGGGGTGCCGATGCTCGGCGTCAACCTCGGGCGCGTCGGCTTCCTCGCGGAGGCCGAGCGGGACGACCTCGACCAGGTCGTCGAGCGGGTGGTGAGCCGGGCGTACGAGGTCGAGGAGCGGATGACCGTCGACGTCGTCGTCCACCGCAACGGGGACGTCGTGCACACCGACTGGGCGCTGAACGAGGCGGCCGTGCAGAAGGTGTCCGCGGAGCGGATGCTCGAGGTGGTGCTGGAGATCGACGGGCGGCCGGTGACCGGGTTCGGCTGCGACGGGATCGTGTGCGCGACGCCGACCGGGTCGACCGCCTACGCCTTCTCGGCGGGCGGACCCGTGGTGTGGCCGGAGGTCGAGGCGCTGCTGATGGTGCCGATCAGCGCGCACGCCCTGTTCGCCAAGCCGCTGGTGACGTCGCCGGACTCCGTGCTGGCGGTGGAGGTGCTGCCGCACATCCCGCCGGGGGTGCTGTGGTGCGACGGGCGGCGGACGGTGGAGCTGCCGGCCGGGGCGCGGGTGGAGGTGCGGCGGGGGGCGGTGCCGGTACGGCTGGCCCGGCTGCACCACGCTTCTTTCACGGACCGGCTGGTGGCGAAGTTCGCGCTGCCGGTGTCCGGATGGCGCGGGGCGCCGCACCCGGCGTGAAGCGGATGGCGCGGGTGCCGCACCCGGCGTGAAGCGGCGTGGCGCCCGCATCCCCGTGCGGGCGGGGAGCGGCGTATCCGGACCTCGTCCCGGACATGGCCGAGGCTCGTCCCTCGCGGATACGAGCGGATCGCCCCGTGCGGCAGTGGGGAACACCCCGCGCGGCAGTGGGGAACACTCGTGCAACGGGTGACCCGCCGGGGCGGGGCACGGCCTGCGGCAGCCCCGGTTGGGTGGGGTGACGTCGCACAGCACGGGCGAAACCTCGTATGGTCGGGTGCGTGTTGGAGGAGATGCGGATACGGTCGCTCGGAGTGATCGACGACGCGGTCGTCGAGCTGTCGCCCGGCTTCACCGCCGTCACCGGTGAGACGGGCGCGGGCAAGACCATGGTGGTCACCAGCCTGGGGCTGCTGCTGGGCGGGCGCGCCGACCCGGCCCTGGTGCGGATCGGCGCCAAGAACGCGGTCGTGGAGGGGCGGATCGCCGTGCCCGCGGACGCCTCCGTCGTCGTACGGGCCGAGGAGGCCGGGGCCGAGCTGGACGACGGGGCGCTGCTGATCAGCCGTACTGTCTCCGCCGAGGGACGGTCGCGGGCGCACCTGGGCGGCCGGTCGGTGCCTGTCGGGCTGCTCGCCGAGCTCGCCGACGAACTGGTGGCCGTGCACGGGCAGACCGACCAGCAGGGGCTGCTCAAGCAGTCCCGGCAGCGGCAGGCGCTGGACCGGTACGCGGGCGACGCGGTCGCCGTGCCGCTCGCCAAGTACGGCGCGGCGTACAAGCGGTTGCGGGCGGTCTCCGCGGAGCTGGAGGAGATCACCACGCGCGCGCGTGAGCGCGCCCAGGAAGCCGACATGCTGCGCTACGGGCTCGACGAGATCGCCGCCGTCGAGCCGCGCCCCGGCGAGGACGTGGAGCTGGCGGAGGAGGCGGAGCGGCTGGGCAACGCCGAGGCGCTGGCGTCCGCCGCGACGGCCGCGCACGCCGCGCTCGCCGGTGATCCGGAGGACCCCGAGGGCGTCGACGCGGCGACCCTCGTCGCGGGCGCCCAGCGCGCCCTGGACGCCGTCCGGTCGCACGATCCGGCGCTGGCGCCGCTCGCGGACCGGATCGCGGAGATCGGGATCCTGCTGCGCGACGTGGCGGGGGAGCTCGCCGGATACGCCGACGACCTGGAGGCCGACCCGCGCCGCCTGGCGGCGGTCGAGGAACGGCGGGCCGCGATCAACGGGCTCACGCGCAAGTACGGCGAGGACGTCGCCGCCGTACTGGAGTGGGCCGAGCGGAGCGCGGCGCGGCTGACCGAGCTGGAGGGCGACGACGAGCGGATCGGGGAACTGACCGCCGAACGGGACGCCCTGAGGGCCGAACTGGGCGGCCTCGCGCAGGCGCTGACGGACGCGCGGACGGAGGCCGCCGAGCGGTTCGCCGCCGCCGTGACCGCCGAGCTGGCCTCGCTGGCCATGCCCCACGCGCGCGTGTCGTTCTCGATCCGGCAGACGGAGGACCCGGAGGGCGTGGAGGTCGGCGGGCGTACGGTCGCCTACGGGCCGTCGGGCGTCGACGAGGTCGAGCTGCTGCTCGCCCCGCACCCGGGAGCGCCGGCCCGGCCCATCGCCAAGGGCGCGTCCGGCGGTGAGCTGTCGCGCGTGATGCTGGCCGTGGAGGTCGTGTTCGCGGGGACCGACCCGGTGCCGACGTACCTGTTCGACGAGGTGGACGCCGGGGTCGGCGGCAAGGCTGCCGTCGAGATCGGGCGGCGCCTGGCGAAGCTGGCGAAGACCGCGCAGGTCGTGGTCGTCACGCATCTGCCGCAGGTGGCCGCGTTCGCCGACCGGCAGCTGCTGGTCGAGAAGACGAACGACGGGTCGGTGACCCGGTCCGGCGTGAAGGTCCTGGAGGGCGAGGAACGCATCCGGGAGCTGTCCCGGATGCTCGCCGGGCAGGAGGACTCGGAGACGGCCCGGGCGCACGCGGAGGAGCTGCTGGCCACGGCGCGGGCGGATCTGTAGGGCGGCGCGCGGGCCGCGCCGGGGGCCGGGTGTGTGGCGGGTGCCGGGTGCGTGGGGATGAGTGCGTGCGGGCGTGCCGGGGAACGGGCGGGCGCGCGGGGCGCGCCCCTGGGTGCCGGTGCCGCCTCCTAGGCTGGCCGGATGATCGACCGCGCACGTGAAACCGGTTCCTTCGGACTCGCCGCCGCGCTCACCAGGGCCGGCCTGACCGCGCTGCGCGCCACGGCGCCGGGCGGGCGGGCCCGCTGGGAGCGGACGAATCACGCGGGCCGCCCCGTCGCGCTGTACGCCGGGCCCGCCTCCGCCCTCGCGGCGGCCGTCGGCGCCGGGCGGGTCCGGCCGGCCGCCGGGTTCGCGGTGCTGGCCGCCGGTGCCTGCGGAGCGTACGACGACGTGGCCGGGGCCGGGGATCCCCGGCGCGGCTTCCGGGCGCATCTGGGGGCGCTGCGGGAGGGCGAGGTCACCAGCGGGGCGGTGAAGCTGTTCGGGATCTCCGCGGCCGGGCTCGTCGCGGGCGCGCTGCTCAAGGAACGGGCGCTCGACAAGGTGCTCGCGGGGGTGGTGATCGCCGGGACCGCGCATCTCGTCAACCTCGTCGACGTACGGCCCGGGCGGGCCGCCGCCGCGGTGCTCGCGCTGGGGGCGCCGGGGCTGCTGCGGGAAGGACCCGGGGCGCGGTGCGCCGCCGCGGCGATGGGGGCCGCCGCGGCCGTCCTCCCCGACGACCTCGGCGGGCGGGAGATGCTCGGCGACACGGGCGCACACGCACTGGGCGCGGCTCTGGGCACGGCGATCGCCCTCTCGCGCGGGCGCGCCGGGCTGGCCGCGCACGCCGCCGCGCTGGTGGCCGCGGCGGCGTACGGGGACCGGGTGAGCGCGGTGGCGCGGTGGGAGCGGTGGGAGGGGATCGGGTGAGCGTGGTGGTCCATGGTGGGAGGGGGTGGGATGGCGCGCAGTGGTCCGTGGTGGGGAGGGGCGGGGTGGCGTGCGATGGCCCGCGGCGGAAGAGGGCGGGGTGGCGTGCGGTGGTCCGTGGCGGAAGAGGGCTGGGCGGCGTGCGGTGGTTCGTGGCGGAAGAGGGCTGGGTGGCGTGCGGTGGTTCGTGGCGGAAGAGGGCTGGGTGGCGTGCGGTGGTCCGTGGCGGAAGAGGGCTGGGCGGCGTGCGGTGGTCCGTGGCGGGAAGGGCTGGGCGGCGTGCGGTGGTCCCGTGGTGGGTGAGCGCGTTCGTGCGCGGGAAGTGCGCCGGCGCCGCGTCCCGGCCCTCTCGTCCGGAAACCCGCCGCCCGCACCTCACCCCTGTGGGTGACCCGACGTGCCGTTCCGCCGGGCCCTCGCGGGGCCGGCGTTCCCGGAACACCCTCGCGTCCTGGCATTCTTGGCGGAGAACCCGGAGAAAAGCGCACGGTGCGCCCCTGTCGCTCCATCCTTCTGTACGTTCTTCGTGACCGCCCGACGCCGAACCAGGAGCCCCGGCCACGTGACCCCCGTGAGCAGCCACGCACCGCACGGCCGGCCGCCGCTGCGCACCGTGCAGGTGCTGGGCGGCGGCAACGCCGGCAGCAGCGCCCACGTGCGCTCGCTGGCCGCGGGGCTCGTCGCGCGGGGCGTGAAGGTGACGGTGTGCGCCCCCGTCGAAGCGGAACACGCCTACGACTTCACCGGCACCGGCGCCGACCACGTCCACGTGCCGCGCAGCAGCGACCCGGTCGCCGTGGCCGCGCTGCGGGCGGCCTGCGCCGACGCCGACCTGGTGCACGCGCACGGGCTGCACGCCTCCTTCCGCGCCGTGCTCGCCCTCAGCGGGCGGCGCGTGCGCACCCCGCTCGTCGTCACCTGGCACGATCGCGCCCACGCCGAAGGGCCGCGCGCCCATCTGCTGCGCGTGCTGGAGCGGCGGGTGATGCGGACCGCCACCGTGGTCCTCGGCACCACCTCGGACCTGGTCGACCGGGCGCGGCGGACGGGCGCGCGGGACGCCCGGCTCGCCGCCGTCGCACTGCCCGGGCCCCGCCGTCCCGCCCCGCCCGGGGACCCGGACGGGCTGCACCCCAAGCTCCGGGCCGAACTCGGCGCCGTCGAACGCCCGTTGCTCATCGCCGTCGGCTCCCTCGACCGGCACCGGGGCTACGACGTCCTGCTCGACGCCGCGCGCGCGTGGCGCCGCCTCGATCCGGTACCGCTGGCCGTCGTCGCCGGGGAGGGGCCGCTGCGCGCGGCGTTGCAGCGGCGGATCGAGGACGAAGGGCTGCCGGTCCGGCTCATCGGCCGCCGCGACGACGTCACCGACCTGCTCGCGGCGGCCGACCTCGCCCTGCTGCCGAGCCGCCGGGAGGCGCGCTCGCTCCTCGCCCAGGAGGCCCTCCACGCGCGCGTGCCGCTCGTCGCGACCGACGTCGGCGGCATCCCCGAACTCGTCGGCGACGCCGCCGAACTCGTGCCGTACGGGGACGCGGAGGCGCTCGCGCAGGCCGTCGTCCGGCTCCTCGGCGATCCCGGGCGGCGGGCGGAGCTGCGGGAGAAGGGGGCCCGGCAGGCGGCCACCTGGCCGACCGAGGACGAGACCGTCGCCCAAGTGCTCAGCGTGTACGACGAGCTGACACAGCCGCAGCCGTACCTCTAGAGCCTGCCGTCAGGACACGTGCCGGCGGGCGCGCAGTGCCAGGCTCAACGCCAGGACCGTCTGCGGGTCGTCGAGATCGGTGCCGAGCAACTCGCCGATGCGGGCGAGGCGGTTGTAGAGGGTCTGCCGGTTGAGGTGGAGCTCGCGGGCCGTCTCCGCCTTGCGGCCCGCGTGCGCCAGGTACGTCTCCAGCGTGGGCAGCAGCGGAGGCTTGGAGCGCCGGTCGTGGTCGCGCAGGGGGCCGATGGCCCGGTCCACGAACGCCGCCAGGTCCGGGTGGTCGCGCAGCCGCCACAGCAGCAGGTCGATGTCGAGGCGGCGGGCGTCGTACCAGGGCCGGTCCGGCAGGCCCTGCGCCGCGGCCGCCGTCTCCGCCGCGTGCCGCAGCCCCGCCGACGCCGCCACCCAGCCGCCGGCCGGCCCGACGACCACGACGGGCGGCTGCGCTCCCGGCCGCTGCATCCCGGCCCGCTCCACGCCCGCCCGCAGCGCCGCCGCGACCCGGTCCGCGACCGCCGCCCGCTCCGACTCCGAGCGCAGGCCCAGCAGCAGCGGCACGCGGCCCTCGACGGGCCGTACGCCCAGCAGGACGGGAACCCCGACCGCCGCCAGCTCCTCCGCAACCGCGCGCGCCAGCACCGCCCAGCCGCCCCCGGCGGGCGACAGGGCGTCACCCAGCCGCATCACCACCGGCAGCAGAGGGCCGTCACCCGGCTTGAAGCCGAGGACGCGGGCCTGCGCCGGCGCGTCCTCCGCCGCGACGCGGCCCTCGGCGAGGTCGGTGAGGAAGTCGCCGCGCCCGCGCGCGGCCAGCTCCTCCTCCTGGCGGGCCTGCATCAGCACCACGGCCAGGATGCCCGCCGCCCGCTCCGCCGCCATCCGGTGCACCGGCGCCAGCGGAGCCCGCACCGGCAGCAGCACCAGTCGCGCCCGCACCGACCCGGCGCCGGGCCCGCCGCCGGGCACGTCGACCAGGACCGAGCCCGCGGGCGGCGGGGTGTCCTTGTGCTGGCCCCGCAGCCCCTCCCACACCTGGAGCGGGTCGGCGCCCTCCGGTCCCGCCCCGGCGGCGTACAGCAGCCGTCCGTCGGCCGTCTCCAGGAAGACGGGGTTGCCGCCGAAGTCGGCGAGGATCCCGAGCGCCCGAGGCACCCCGCCGCCGCCCAGCAGGGCCTCGGTGCAGCGGCGGTGGACCTCCTCGGCGCGCTGGAGCAGCGCGTAGTGGCCGTTGACGATCTCGGTGTGGATCTCCTCGGTGACCGTCACGAACGGCACCTCGCGGTGCAGCTGCACCAGGGGCAGTCCGGCCGTCCGGGCGGTGTCGACGAGGGCCGCGGGCAGCCGCGTGAAGCGCGGGCCCAGCTCGACCACGAGGGCCGCGATGCCGCGCTCGGCCAGGGTGCGTACGAACGCCCGCTGGTCGGCGGGCCGGGTGCCGAGGCCGTACCCCGTGGTCAGCAGCAGTTCGCCGCCCTTGAGCAGGGACGCGATGTTGGGCACCTCGCCCGCGTGCACCCAGCGCACGGTGCGGCGCAGCCGGTCGGCGCCCGCCAGCACCTCGGGCAGCCCGCTGCGCAGCCCGGGAAGTTCCAGAGCCCGCTGCACGGTGATCCCGGCGCCGTGGGTGTCGAATCCGCCGTCCCTGCTGCTGATACCGCTGTTCATGGGCCGGACGCTACCGGCGTGCGTGCTTCGGAGGCATATCCGGGCGGTTACGGGGGCGCGCACCGGGCCCCCGGCACCCGACAGAGCGTCGCGCCCGGCGCCGGATCGCACGACCGCATGTCTGTTGTGGTGTACGTCACTTCGCCGCCACACTGACGCATCCGCAAGAGGAGCCCCGGCCGATCTTCGGATTTCGTCGCGCTGTACTGCTGAGAGGAGCGGGAATGGCACAGGCACATCCGAAGGCATCCGGGACACCCGAAACACCCGGGATACCTGGGACGCCCGGGACACCCGGGCGAGAGGTCCACCGGCTCAAGGCCGGTTCCGTCGGCCTGGTGGGCGTGGTCTTCATGGCGGTCGCCACCGCCGCGCCGATCACCGCGATGACCGGCAACCTGCCCATCGCGGTCGGCTTCGGCAACGGCACCGGCGCGCCCGCCGGGTACCTCTTCGCCACGCTCGTCCTGACGGTGTTCTCCGTCGGCTACGTCGCCATGGCCCGCCGCATCACCGCCGCGGGCGCCTTCTACGGCTTCATCTCGCACGGCCTGGGCCGCATCGCCGGCATGGCCTCGGGGATGCTCGCCGTGCTGGCGTACATCGTCTTCGAGGCGTCCATCGTCGGCGTCTTCTCCTACTTCGCGCAGACCACCGTGCGCGACCAGCTGGGCGCCGACCTGCCCTGGGTCCTGTACGCGGCGGCGATGCTGCTGGTCACCGCGGTGCTGTCGTACTTCGACATCAACCTGACGGCGAAGGCGCTGGGCGTGATGCTGGTCGCCGAGATCGCGGTCCTGTTCGCCGTCGCCACCGCCGTCCTGCTGCACGGCGGCGGCCCGGACGGCATCCCTGTCGAGCCGGTCAACCCGAAGAACGCCTTCACCGGCGCCTCCGCCGGGCTCGGCCTGTTCTTCGCCTTCTGGTCCTGGGTCGGCTTCGAGTCGACCGCGATGTACGGGGAGGAGTCCCGCGACCCCAAGCGCGTCATCCCGCGCGCGACGATCATCTCGGTCGTCGGGGTCGGCCTGTTCTACATCTACGTGTCCTGGATGACCATTGCCGGGAACGGTCTGAAGGGCGCGGTGGAGGTCTCCTCCGGCAGCAGCCCTCTGGACCTGTTCTTCGACCCGGCGCACACCTACATCGGCGCCTGGGCGGTCGACGCCTTCCAGTGGCTGCTGATCACCGGCTCGTTCGCCTGCGGGATGGCCTTCCACCAGTGCGCGGCCCGCTACCTGTACGCCATCGGCCGCGAGGGCTTCCTGCACCCGGCCCTGGGCCGCACCCACGCCCGGCACGGCTCGCCGTACATCGCCTCCTTCGTCCAGTCGGCCATCGCGATCGCGCTGGTCGGGGCGTTCTGGCTGACCGGGCAGGATCCGTACATCCACCTCTACACCCTGCTGGCGATCCTCGGCACGATGGCCATCCTCATCGTGCAGACCCTGTGCTCCTTCGCGGTGATCGGCTACTTCCGCCGCCACCACCCCGAGGACCGGCACTGGTTCCGCACCCTCACCGCCCCGCTGCTCGGCGGCATCGGCATGACCGCGGTGGTGGTGCTGCTGGTGGTGAACCTGGACACCGCGGCCGGGACGGCGGCCGGCTCCCTGTTCTTCGAGGCCATCCCGTGGATCGTGGGGCTGGTCTTCTTCGGCGGCCTCGGGCTCGGCCTGTACCTGCGGGCCCGGCGGCCGGAGCGCTACGAGATCATCGGCCGGATCGTCCTGGAGGACGCGGCCGAACGCACGGACGACGACGTGAAGGAAGCCCCCGCCCGCGCCTGAGGAGGCCGCCGTGTCCCGTACGCACGCCCTGCACGCCCTGCGCACCCTCGTCGCCGACCACGCCGCCGCCCACCGTCTCGGCCTGCCCGTGGCCGAGGCGCGGGGCCTGCGCCGCCGCTCGGTGCTCAAAGGCGCCGCCGCCCTCGCGGCGACCGCCGCCGTCACCGCCACCGCCCCCGTCCCCGCGGCGTCCGCCGCCGCGGGCGCCACGGCGCCCCGGATCGCCGTCGTGGGCGCCGGGATCGCCGGCCTCACCGCGGCGCTCACCCTCCAGGACGCGGGGTACGCCTGCACGCTGTACGAGGCCCACCCCGACCGCGTCGGCGGCCGGATCCACACCCAGCGCGACCACTGGGCGTACGGCCAGACCTCCGAGATCGGCGGGGAGCTGATCGACACCAGCCACAAGAAGATGCTCCAGCTGTGCCGCCGCTTCTCCCTGCCGGTCGAGGACTTCCTCGGCGGCGGCCCGAACGGCGCCGAGGAAGTCCTGTGGTTCGGCGGCGCCTACTACCCGCGCGAGCGGGCCGACGAGGACTTCAAGGAGGTCTACCAGGCCCTCCACCGCGACCTGCTGGAAGCGGGCGAGGTGAAGTGGAACCGGACCACCGAGGCCGGCACGGCCCTGGACACCATGTCCCTGTACGACTGGATCGAGTCCCGCGTCCCCGGCGGCCACGACTCCCCGCTGGGCCGCTTCTTCGACGTCGCCTACGCCGTCGAGTACGGCGCCGACACCACCGAGCAGTCCGCGCTCGCCCTGGTGCTGCTGATGGGCTACCAGACCAATCCCGGCAACTTCGACGTGTGGGGCCTGTCCGACGAGCGCTACCACATCGTCGGCGGCAACGACCGGCTCCCGCGCGCCATCGCCGGAGCCCTGCCGGAGGGAACGATCCGGCACGGCTGGTCGCTGGAGGCCGTGCGCGCGGACGGCGACGGCACGCAGACGCTCACCTTCCGCGTGGCGGGAGCGGTGCGGACGGTCACCGCCGACCACACCGTGCTGTGCGTGCCGCTGCCGGTGCTCCAGCGGATCGACCTGACCCGGGCCGGGTTCGACCCCCGGATGCGCAGCCTGCTGCGGGACGCCCGCATGGGGCACTGCACCAAGCTCAACATGCAGTTCGCCTCCCGTCCCTGGCGGGGCACCGGCCCCTGGCCGGGAGTCTCGGCCGGCGACTGCTTCACCGACGCCCGCGTCCAGCAGACCTGGGACACCACCAAGGTCCAGCCGGGCACCGGCGGCATCCTCATCCAGTACGGCGGCGGCAGCCCCGCCAAGGCGCTGACACCGGCGGGGCCGTTCTCGTACGAGAGCGACCCCTACGTCGCCGGACTGGCGAAGACGTACCTCAAGGAGATCGACGCGTTCTTCCCCGGCACCTCGGCGGCCTGGACCGGCCGGGCCCAGCTGTCCGCCTGGCACCTGAGCCCGTACGCGCTGGGCGCCTATTCGTACTGGCCGGTGGGCTACCTGCACCGGTACGCGGGCTACGAGGGCGTCGCGCAGGGCAACGTCCACATCGGCGGCGAGCACTGCTCGTACGACTTCCAGGGGTTCATGGAGGGCGGCGCCACCGAAGGGGAGCGGGCGGCGCGGGAGGTGATCGCCGCACTGGGGTGACCCGGCGGCGGGCGGTGTCCCGGCGGCCGTGCTCCACGGCCGCCGGGACACCGCCGTTCAGCCTCCGTACGCCCCCGAGGCCGTCAGCCGCAGGGCCGTGTCGATGAGCGGCACGTGGCTGAACGCCTGCGGGAAGTTGCCGACCTGGCGCTTGAGGCGCGGGTCCCACTCCTCCGCGAGCAGGCCGAGGTCGTTACGCAGGGACAGCAGCTTCTCGAACAGCTGGCGGGCCTCGTCCACCCGGCCGATCATCGCCAGGTCGTCCGCCATCCAGAACGAGCAGGCCAGGAAGGCACCCTCGTCGCCGGGCAGGCCGTCGACGCCCGCGCTCTCGCCCTCGGTCGGGTAGCGCAGGATGAAGCCGTCCGGGGTGGACAGCTCCCGCTGGATCGCCTCGATGGTGCCGATCACCCGCTTGTCGTCCGGCGGCAGGAAGCCCATCTGCGGGATCAGCAGCAGCGAGGCGTCCAGCTCCCGGGAGCCGTAGGACTGGGTGAAGGTGTTGCGCTCCTTGTCGTAGCCCTTCTCGCACACGTCCCGGTGGATGTCGTCGCGCAGCTGCTTCCAGCGCTCCAGCGGGCCGTCGGCGTCACCGGACTCGATCAGCTTGATGGTGCGGTCCACGGCGACCCAGGCCATCACCTTGGAGTGCACGAAGTGGCGGCGCGGGCCGCGCACCTCCCAGATGCCCTCGTCCGGGTCCTGCCAGTGGTCCTCCAGGTAGCGGATCAGCTTCAGCTGGAGCAGCGAGGCGTAGTCGTTGCGGGCCAGGCCCGTCATGTGGGCCAGGTGCAGGGCCTCGGTGACCTCGCCGTACACGTCGAGCTGGAGCTGGTGGGCGGCGCCGTTGCCGACCCGGACCGGGGCGGAGTTCTCGTAGCCGGGCAGCCAGTCCAGCTCCGCCTCGCCGAGCTCGCGCTCGCCGGCGATGCCGTACATGATCTGGAGGTTCTCCGGGTCGCCGGCCACCGCGCGCAGCAGCCACTCGCGCCAGGCGCGGGCCTCCTCGCGGTAGCCGGTGCGCAGCAGCGAGGACAGGGTGATCGCCGCGTCCCGCAGCCAGGTGTAGCGGTAGTCCCAGTTGCGCACGCCGCCGATCTCCTCCGGCAGGGAGGTGGTGGGCGCGGCGACGATGCCGCCGGTCGGGGCGTAGGTGAGGGCCTTCAGCGTGATCAGGGAGCGGATCACGGCCTCGCGGTAGGGGCCGTGGTACGTACAGTGCTCCACCCACTCGCGCCAGAACTCCTCCGCCGCCTCCAGCGACTGCTCCGGCTCCGGCAGCGGCGGCGCCCCCTTGTGCGAGGGCTGCCAGGAGATGGTGAACGCGATCCGGTCACCGGGCGTGACCGTGAAGTCCGCGTAGGTGGTCAGCTCCTGGCCGTAGGTCTCCGCGTCCGTGTCGAACCACACGGAGTCCGGGCCGGCGACCGCCACCGTGCGCCCCTCGTGCTTGTGCACCCACGGCACCACCCGCCCGTAGCTGAACCGCATCCGCAGCTCCGACCGCATCGGCACCCGGCCCGAGACGCCTTCCACGATGCGGATGACCTGGGGAGCGCCGTCGCGCGGGGGCATGAAATCGGTCACGCGGACCGTGCCGTGCGGGGTGTCCCACTCGGATTCCAGGATCAGCGAGTCGCCGCGGTAGGAGCGCCGGTCCGCGGCCGGCGGGCGGGCGTCCGCGTCGTGGGCGGGCCCGAGCCGCCAGAATCCGTGTTCCTCTGTGCCCAGCAGGCCGGCGAAGATGGCGTGCGAGTCGAAGCGGGGCAGGCACAGCCAGTCGACTGTCCCGTCCCGGCAGACCAGCGCAGCGGTCTGCATGTCTCCGATGAGTGCGTAGTCTTCGATGCGCCCGGCCACGTGCAACTCCAGTCGAACGGCCACGTCACCCCGCGAGGGGGCGGTCGCTAGTGCGGTCAAGGGGTGGTTGTAAAGCGTCGTTGAGCGATGAAGCAAAACAGCCGATCGGCTCTGAAGCCAATCACTGTGAAGCCGAAAGACAATTGTTGCTCAACGAACCGACGAGCTCTCGTTGTTCCGGTGCGGGAGGGCGGGGGGTGGTGCCGCGCAGCCGGCCGGGCTCGGCGGTGAATGTCCGAGCAGGATACGACGCACGCAGACGATCCGT
Source organism: Streptomyces sp. NPDC006134 (assembly GCF_040628835.1). Lineage (NCBI taxonomy): Bacteria > Bacillati > Actinomycetota > Actinomycetes > Kitasatosporales > Streptomycetaceae > Streptomyces > Streptomyces sp. NPDC006134. The sequence goes on from NZ_JBEXTV010000018.1 coordinate 21,708, forward strand.
ATCCTGCTTCGGACGACCTTTTCCCCGCCGAACGGATGAGCGCCGGGCGGCCCCCGGCCGGTGCCCGCGTCCGTGTCGGCGCGTGCGCGGAGCGTGGCCGGAAGCCATCGCCTTCCGGCGCTGATACGCTGGTAGCCCGTGGACCGGTGGACGCCCCCAGAAGGAAACAACCGCAGGGGAGCCCCGAACCGCAGCGACGGCACCGCCGGAAACCTCCGGCAGGAAGCCGCACCGCACCCCCAGACAGCGACCACGGGAGCCCCCTCTTGGCCATGCCGCCCAAATCCTCGACGACCAAGCACATCTTCGTCACCGGGGGTGTCGCCTCCTCTCTCGGCAAGGGGCTGACCGCCTCCAGCCTCGGCATGCTGCTCAAGGCCCGGGGCCTGCGCGTCGTGATGCAGAAGCTCGACCCCTACCTCAACGTCGACCCTGGCACGATGAACCCGTTCCAGCACGGTGAGGTGTTCGTCACCAACGACGGTGCCGAGACCGACCTGGACATCGGCCACTACGAGCGGTTCCTCGACGTCGACCTCGACGGCTCGGCGAACGTGACGACCGGCCAGGTCTACTCGACGGTGATCGCCAAGGAGCGGCGCGGCGAGTACCTCGGCGACACCGTGCAGGTCATCCCGCACATCACCAACGAGATCAAGCACCGCATCCGCCGCATGGCCACCGACGAGGTGGACGTCGTGATCACGGAGGTCGGCGGCACGGTCGGCGACATCGAGTCGCTGCCGTTCCTGGAGACCGTCCGCCAGGTCCGCCACGAGGTCGGCCGGGACAACGTCTTCGTGGTGCACATCTCGCTCCTGCCCTACATCGGCCCTTCGGGTGAGCTGAAGACCAAGCCCACCCAGCACTCGGTCGCCGCCCTGCGCAACATCGGCATCCAGCCGGACGCGATCGTGCTGCGCTGTGACCGTGAGGTACCCACGGCGATCAAGCGCAAGATCTCGCTCATGTGCGACGTCGACGAGGCCGCCGTCGTCGCCTGCCCCGACGCCCGCTCGATCTACGACATCCCGAAGGTCGTGCACGCCGAGGGCCTGGACGCCTACGTCGTCCGCAAGCTGGACCTGCCCTTCCGCGACGTGGACTGGACGACCTGGGACGACCTGCTCGACCGCGTCCACAACCCCGACCACGAGGTCACCCTCGCCCTGGTCGGCAAGTACATCGACCTGCCCGACGCCTACCTGTCGGTCACCGAGGCGCTGCGCGCCGGCGGCTTCGCCAACCGCGCCCGCGTCAAGATCAAGTGGGTCACCTCCGACGACTGCAAGACCCCGGCCGGCGCCAAGGCGCAGCTCGGCGACGTCGACGCCATCTGCATCCCCGGCGGCTTCGGCGACCGCGGTGTGCTCGGCAAGGTCGGCGCGATCAAGTACGCCCGCGAGAACAAGATCCCGCTGCTGGGCCTGTGCCTGGGCCTGCAGTGCATCGTGATCGAGGCCGCGCGCAACCTGGCCGGCATCACCGACGCCAACTCCACCGAGTTCGACCCGGCCACCGCCCACCCGGTCATCTCCACCATGGCCGAGCAGCTCGACATCGTCGCCGGCGAGGGCGACATGGGCGGAACGATGCGCCTGGGCATGTACCCGGCCAAGCTGGCCGAGGGCTCCATCGTGCGCGAGGTCTACGACGGCAAGGAGTACATCGAGGAGCGGCACCGCCACCGCTACGAGGTGAACAACGCCTACCGCGCGGAGCTGGAGAAGAAGGCCGGCATCGTCTTCTCCGGCACCTCCCCGGACGGCAAGCTCGTCGAGTACGTCGAGTACCCGCGCGACGTCCACCCGTACCTGGTCGCCACGCAGGCCCACCCGGAGCTGCGCTCGCGTCCGACCCGCCCGCACCCGCTGTTCGCCGGACTGGTGAAGGCGGCCGTGGAGCGGCAGCAGGCCGGGCGGAAGATCGCCAAGTAACGCGACGGTTGTACGGTGGCCGGGGTGTCCGTCTTCGGAAGACGGGCACCCCGGCTGCGTTCGTGCACGTGACGTGCTCGTGCGCAGGACTTCTGTACGTCCGGAAGGGTCTGGAAGGACAGGCATGACGATCAAGGACAGCCACGAGGAGTGGGAGATCCGGGCGACGGACGTCCCCTTCCGGGGCAACAAGACCTCCGTCCGCACCGACGACGTGGTCATGCCCGACGGCACGGTGGTGACCCGCGACTACCAGGTCCACCCCGGCTCCGTCGCCGTGCTCGCCCTGGACGACGCCGACCGCGTCCTGGTCATCCGCCAGTACCGGCACCCCGTGCGCCGGAAGCTGTGGGAGATCCCGGCCGGCCTGCTCGACGTCCCCGGCGAGAACCCGCTGCACGCCGCCCAGCGCGAGCTGTACGAGGAGGCCCACGTCAAGGCCGAGGACTGGCGGGTGCTGACCGACGTCTACACCACACCCGGCGGTTGTGACGAGGCCGTGCGCATCTTCCTCGCCAGGGGGCTGTCCGAGGCCGAGGGCGAGCGGTTCGAGGTCGAGCACGAAGAGGCCGACATGGAGCTGGAGCGGGTCCCCGTCGCGGAGCTGGTCCGCGGGGTGCTCGCCGGCGACCTGCAGAACAACTGCCTCGTGGTGGGCGTCCTCTCCCTGGTCGCCGCCCGGCAGGGCGACGGGCTCGACGCGCTGCGCCCGGCCCGGGCGCCGTGGCCGGCCCGTCCCTTCGAGGACTGAAGCCGTTCCGGGGAGGGCCGTGTGCCCTCCCCGTCTCCGCCATGGCGCTCCCGTCATGACGCTCCCGGTATGACGATCGGCTGATCCGATCGGGGGACGTGCCCGCCATGCCCGCCGTGCTCCTCCCGGCCCGTAGCAGAGGGTGAACTAGGCTCGGAAAAACGCCCGTGCCGGAGTTCCGGCGGGCGTCGGCGTGCGGTGGGACCGGGAGTGTGGCCCGTGACGGATCAGGCGGTGGACACGGACGGCGTGCGGCTGTCGGGCGATGTTGCCGGGGACGCCGCCGGGGCGAGCGGCTTCCTGGGCCGCACCCGGGAGCTGAAGGAACTGCGCGCCGACATCGAGCGCGCCGGCCTGGACACCCTCTCCGGCCGCAAGGCCCCCCGCGCGCGCGTGCTGCTCATCGCCGGCCGGCCCGGTTCGGGCCGCACCGCGCTCGCCGGGGAACTCGTCCGCCAGGTCGCCCACCGCTACCCCGACGGCGTGCTGCGGGTCCGGCTGAGCGAGCCCGACGGCACCCGCGTGCCCGTCGAGCATGCCGCCCGGGAACTGCTCACGGCGCTGGACCGGCCCACCCCGGCCGGCGCCGACGCGGACGTCCTCTCCGAGGCCCTGCGCACCGCCCTGGCCGGCCGCCGGGTCCTGCTCCTGCTCGACGACGCCGCCGACGCCGAGCAGGTCGACGCCCTGCTGCCGGACGCCCCCGACTGCCTGGCCGTCGCCGTCTCCGGCGGCCCGCTCACCGGCATCGCCGACGTCCGCCCGTGCACCCTCGGCGGCCTCGACACCAAGTCGGCCGTCGAGCTGATCTCCCGGCGCATCGGCTCCGTCCGCGTCACCGTCGACCCCCGGGCCGCCGAGGGCCTGGCCGAGGAGTGCCAGGGCCAGCCCGCCGCCCTCGTCCTGGCCGGCGGCTGGCTCGCCGCCCGCCCCAAGGCGGCCGTCGCCGACCTCGCCAAGCACCTGCGGGCCGAGGACGGCGAGGGGACCCCGCTCAGCCGCGTCTTCCACCTCGTCCACGCCTCCCTGCCCAGCCCCGCCGCGCGGATACTGCGCCTGCTCGCCCTCGCCCCGGCCGGCCTGGTCGACCCGCACACCGCCTCCGCGCTCGCCGGCTGCTCGGTCAACGGCGCCCGCACCACCCTGGACGACTTCGTCGCCCTCGGCCTGCTGCGGGCGGTGGACTCCCCGCTGCCCGAGTACGAGGTCCCCGGCTGCCTGCACCCCCTGCTGCTGGCCCTCGCCGAGCGGCACGAGCGGCCCGCCGAGCTCCGGCTGGCCCGCGCCCGCATGCTGGAGCGGACGGTACGGCTGCTCCAGGCCTGCCGGGCGATCACCGAGACGGACAGTCCGCAGGCCCGCGAGAAGCTCCTCGGCATGTCGCCCGCGGTGCGCTTCCCCACACCGCGGGCCGCCGCCGAGTGGCTGCGGCTGCGCCGGCCCGCGCTGCTGGCCGCCGCCCGCCTCGCGGTCGCCGACGGCGAGCTGGACACCCTCGCCCGGCGCCTGATGTCCCAGCTGGTGCGGACGATGGTGGCCCACATCGGCACCCAGGCAGCGGCGCCCGACCTGTACGGCGTCCACCGGCTCGTCCTCGACGTCGCCGAGCGGCGCGCGCTGCCCCGCGAGAAGGCCGCCGCCCTGCTGAACCTGGCCGACCTCGACGCCCGCACCGGCCGCACGGCCGACGCCCTGGTGCGCTACCGGGCCGCGCTGGACGCCGGAAGGGAGGCGAACGACCCGTACGCGACCGGCCGCGCGATGGAATCCGTAGGCGGCGCCCACCTGGAGCTCGGCGACTACGACCGGGCCGCCGACTGGTTCGGCCGCGCCCTCGCCCAGCGGCTCGCCCGCGAGGAGCGCGCCGACGCCGCCCGGCTGTACGGCCGGATCGCCACCGCCCACACCTACGCGGGCCGCTACGGCGAGGCGCTGCGCAACTGGCGCGCGGCGATCGCCGGCCACCGCAGGGCGGGCGATGTGGCCGCCCACGCGCGGGCGTTGAGCGAGCTGGCCCGCGTCCAGGAGTACGCCGGGCGCTTCGAGGAGTCGCTGCGCACCTGCCAGGAGGCGGTCGAGTGGGCCCGCCGCGCCGACGACGTACGGCTCCAGGCCGCGCTGCACCTGCGGCTGGCCGACACCCTGGACCACCTCGGCGACCCCACGGCGGCCGGGCTGCACCGCAGCACGGCCGAGCGGATGCTCGGCGAGGAGCTCCAGGAACCCCCGTCCGGGGCCCCTGACCCCGACGCATGACCGGAACACGGCCCTAACGCCTGCGAAATCCGTAGTGCATCCGCTGAAGATTGGTGCAATGAAAGGCTAGACAGCGGGAACACCTTCATTAGACTGGCTCTGCCGCACTTTCTCCTGCGGTCTCTCCCGGTGTGCCCCGTGCGCCTGGGTATGTCTTGTCATAGCCCCATTCTCTGAGCCAAGGACCGTGATCGACGTGAAGGTCGGCATTCCCCGCGAGGTCAAGAACAACGAGTTCCGGGTGGCCATCACCCCCGCCGGCGTGAACGAGCTGGTGCGCCATGGCCACGAGGTGGTCATCGAGCGCGGCGCCGGTGTCGGCTCGTCGATCACGGACGCCGAGTACGTCGCCGCCGGCGCGCAGATACTCGACACCGCCGACGAGGTCTGGGCCGCCGCGGACCTGCTGCTGAAGGTCAAGGAGCCCGTCGCGGAGGAGTACCACCGCCTCCGCAAGGACCAGACCCTCTTCACCTACCTGCACCTGGCCGCCTCCAAGGAGTGCACGGACGCCCTGCTGGAGTCCGGCACCACCGCGATCGCCTACGAGACCGTCGAGCTGCCCGGCCGCGCCCTGCCGCTGCTCGCCCCGATGTCCGAGGTCGCGGGCCGCCTGGCCCCGCAGGTCGGCGCCTACCACCTGATGCGCGCGGCCGGCGGCCGCGGTGTCCTGCCCGGCGGTGTCCCCGGCGTGCAGGCCGGCAAGGCCGTCGTCATCGGCGGCGGCGTCTCCGGCTGGAACGCCGCGCAGATCGCCATCGGCATGGGCTTCCACGTGACCCTGCTCGACAAGGACATCAACAAGCTGCGCGAGGCGGACAAGATCTTCGGTACGAAGATCCAGACCGTCGTCTCCAACGCCTTCGAGCTGGAGAAGGCCTGCCTGGAGGCCGACCTCGTCATCGGCGCCGTCCTCATCCCGGGTGCCAAGGCCCCGAAGCTGGTCACCAACGAGCTGGTGTCCCGCATGAAGCCGGGAAGTGTCCTTGTCGACATCGCGATCGACCAGGGCGGCTGCTTCGAGGACTCGCACCCGACCACGCACGCCGAGCCCACCTTCCAGGTCCACGACTCGGTCTTCTACTGCGTCGCCAACATGCCGGGCGCCGTGCCGAACACCTCCACCTACGCGCTGACCAACGCGACGCTGCCGTACATCGTCGAACTGGCCAACCGCGGCTGGGTCGAGGCGCTGCGCCGCGACCCCGCGCTCGCCAAGGGCCTCAACACCCACGACGGCAAGGTCGTTTACAAGGAGGTCGCCGAGGCGCACGGCCTGGAGCACGTGGAGCTGTCCTCCCTGCTCGGCTGACCCGCCGGCCGGTCTCCGGTCAAGTCGTCACCAGTAAAAGGCGATACGTCAACACGTGCCGTCAACCTCACGCACCCGGCCGGACCTTGTCCCACAAGGTCCGGCCGGGTGTGTGTATGGTCACTTCGCGATTCTCGGGCAACTCGCCTCGAACGCACCCCTTGAGCCGATTCGCACACCGGTGAAACCTGCTGTGCGACGGCCGTACGCCCTTGACAGAGGGATGTTTCATTGCCGACACATCAGGCCGGGTCCGGCGGATTGTGTTGCTGCGAACCGCCGACACGCCATAGAGTCGCCAACCGTCGGCATGGTGCCACGCTGACCTGTCTAGAAGTTTCCTGGTCACCAAGGAGGTAAGACGACTTGTGAATGAGTCGACATTTACTCCCGGGGGTGGTCAACCAGGAATGCCTGCGCGGGGCCAGGTCCCTGGGCGGTACGAGGCTGTCGGCTCCGTCGCTGTGCGCACCTTCGCAGCCCACCAGAGTCACCAGATGTCAGGGGCGACTCAGTCAGCACACCAGAGCATGGATGGCCAACACGTGAACGCCATGGCCGGCGACGGAAGTGGCGCCCCCCACAACCACTTCGCCGACTACGAGGAAATCCCCGAGGGGCACTTCTACGACCCCGACGCCGAGTACGAGCCGGACCCCGAGTACGCGGCCACGCTCGCGCCCGACGCGGCCCGGCAGCGCCGGGAGCGCATCGGCCCGACCGGGCGCCCGCTGCCGTACTTCCCGATCCCGGGCCCGCTGACCGACCACGGCCCCGCGAAGATCATCGCGATGTGCAACCAGAAGGGCGGCGTCGGCAAGACGACGTCGGCCATCAACCTGGGCGCCGCGCTCGCGGAGTACGGGCGCCGGGTGCTGCTCGTCGACTTCGACCCGCAGGGCGCGCTCTCGGTCGGCCTCGGCGTCAACCCGATGGAGCTCGACCTCACCGTCTACAACCTGCTCATGGAGCGGGGCATGTCGGCCGACGAGGTGCTGCTGAAGACGGCGGTCCCCAACATGGACCTGCTGCCCAGCAACATCGACCTGTCGGCCGCCGAGGTCCAGCTGGTCTCCGAGGTCGCCCGCGAGTCGTCGCTGGCGCGCGCGCTGAAGCCGCTGCTGCCCGACTACGACTACGTCGTGATCGACTGCCAGCCCTCGCTCGGCCTGCTCACGGTCAACGCCCTGACGGCCGCCCACAAGGTGATCGTGCCGCTGGAGTGCGAGTTCTTCGCGCTGCGCGGCGTCGCCCTGTTGACGGAGACCATCGAGAAGGTCCAGGAGCGGCTCAACCCCGACCTGGAGCTCGACGGCATCCTCGCCACGATGTACGACTCGCGCACGGTGCACAGCCGTGAGGTGCTCGCGCGGGTCGTCGAGGCGTTCGACGACCACGTCTACCACACGGTCATCGGACGCACGGTCCGCTTCCCGGAGACCACGGTCGCCGGTGAACCGATCACCACCTACGCCTCCAACTCCGTCGGCGCCGCCGCCTACCGCCAGCTCGCCAGGGAGGTGCTCGCCCGGTGTCACGCCGAGTGAGTCTGCCGGGGGCCGACGAACTCTTCCGTACGACAGGGGGAACGGCGCTGCAGCCGTCCACCCCGCGACGCCAGGCCAACGGGGACGCCCGGGTGCCGGCGCCGGCGGGGGAGACCGACCCCGCGGCCGCCGAGGACGCACCGCAGGCGGTGCCCGCGCGGGGCGGTGACGGCGAAGGCGCCGAGCACGTCGCGGCGGACGCGGACCCGGCCGGAGCCGGCGAGTCGCGCGCCCGCGGCACCGAGCGCTCCGCGCGGCGCGCGGGTGTGGCGCAGGAAGGTTCTGCCTCCGCCGCGGCCGCCGCCCAGCCCCGCAAGCGCGGCCGGACCGCCACCCGCCGCCCCAGCGGCCGGGAGCGGCACGACGAGAAGATCACCGTGTACGTCTCCGCCGAGGAGCTCATGGACCTGGAGCACGCCCGCCTGGTCCTCAGGGGCGAGCACGGGCTCGCCGTCGACCGCGGCCGGATCGTCCGCGAGGCGGTCGCCGTGGTCCTCGCCGACCTGGAGACCCGCGGGGACGCCAGCATCCTCGTACGGCGGCTGCGCGGGCGGTAGCGGTAGCCTGCGGGGGCCATGACCTCGTACGGAACCCCCGCCCCCGCCCCCTCCTCCGGCCCGGCCGGCCGCCGGCGCGCACTGGGACGGGGGCCGGGGGCCGCGCGGGTGACGCCGCCGGCCGAGCCCGGCCCCGGAACCGCGCCGCCCGCGCCGCCCGCGCCGGCCGCCGCGCGGCCCCCGGCCGGCGCCGGGTCCGCCGCCCCCGGGGAGCCGGATACGAAGCCGGGGCCGGATGACGGGGACGACGGCGTCTTCAGGGTGCGGCTCGCCAACTTCGAAGGCCCCTTCGACCTGCTGCTCCAGCTGATCTCCAGGCACAAGCTGGACGTCACCGAGGTCGCGCTGTCCCAGGTGACCGACGAGTTCATGGCGCACATCAGGGCCATGGGGCCGGACTGGGACCTGGACCGGACGACCGAGTTCCTGGTCGTGGCGGCCACCCTGCTCGATCTGAAGGCCGCCCGGCTGCTGCCCGCCGCCGAGGTGGAGGACGAGACCGACCTGGCCCTGCTGGAGGCCCGCGACCTGCTGTTCGCGCGGCTGCTGCAGTACCGCGCGTACAAGCGGATCGCGGAGATCTTCAGCGAGCGGCTCGACGCGGAGGCCCGGCGGTACCCGCGGACCGTCGGACTCGAACCGCGCTACGCCGAGCTGCTCCCCGAGGTCGTCCTCGGCATCGGGCCGGAGCGCCTGGCCAGGCTCGCCGTCAAGGCGATGCAGCCCCGGCCCGAGCCGCAGGTGTACGTCGACCACATCCACGCGCCGCTGGTCAGCGTGCAGGAACAGGCGCGGATCGTCGTCGCCCGGCTGAAGGAGCTGGGCGAGGCCGCCTTCCCGGCCCTCGTCGAGGACACCGACGACACCCTGACGGTCGTCGCCCGCTTCCTCGCCCTGCTGGAGCTGTACCGGGAGAAGGCCGTGGCGCTGGAGCAGGAGACCGCGCTCGGGGAGCTGCGGGTGCGCTGGACCGGCGGCGACGGGGACACCGCCCCCCTGGTGACCGACGAGTTCGACCGGCCGCCCGAGCAGCCGGAGCGGTCCGGGCGGCCCGAGAAGGAGGAGGAGAAGGCGTGAGACAGGAGAAGGAGGCCGCCGCCGGGCTTCCGGCCGGGCTGCGGGCCGTCGCCGGCCTGGAGCTCAAGCCCGCCCTGGAGGCCGTCCTGATGGTCGTGGACGAGCCCGCGGCCGAGGAGCACCTGGCGAAGATCCTGGAGCGGCCCCGGCGGCAGGTCGCGGACGCGCTGCGGGAGCTGGCCGACGAGTACACCGCGCAGGGGCGCGGGTTCGAGCTGCGGTACGTCGCGGGCGGCTGGCGGTTCTCCACCCGGGCCGAGTACGCCCCCGCCGTCGAGCGGTTCGTCCTGGACGGGCAGCAGGCCCGGCTCACCCAGGCGGCGCTGGAGACGCTGGCGGTGGTGGCGTACCGGCAGCCGGTCAGCCGCAGCCGCGTCTCCGCGGTGCGCGGCGTGAACTGCGACGGCGTGATGCGCACCCTCCTCCAGCGGGGTCTGGTCGAGGAGGCGGGCACGGAACCCGAAACAGGTGCGATCCTGTACAGGACGACGAACTACTTCCTGGAGCGGATGGGCCTGCGCGGTCTGGACGAGCTCCCTCAGCTCGCGCCCTTCCTCCCGGAGGCGGAGGCGATCGAGGCCGAGACCCAGGAAGGCGTGCCGTCGTTCGATCCGGACGCCCCGGACCCGGACGGCGGTCCCGCGACGAACATGCCCAGTACGACAGACACGACGACGACGGAACTTTGATGCGAAGCAGCGGTAGCGGCAAGAGCGGCGGGCGCGGTAACCACCGCGGCGCCGGCAACAACAGGGACCAGAAGCAGGGGCAGGGCCGCCCCCGCAAGCCCCGCCCCGAGGAGCGCCGCTACGACGTGGGCCCCGGCGCCACCAAGGACGGCCCGAAGGCCGGGCGCGGCGGCGCGGCCCGCGGCGGCGCCAAGCCGGGCGGGCGGGGCCGCAGCGCCCCGGCGCGCTCGCGCGAGTACGAGACGCGGATGGAGGAGCGCAACCGGGACCGGTACGCGGGCCGCAAGGAGGTCAGGCTGCCCAAGACCTTCCCGGGCGCCGAGCAGGAGGGCGAGCGGCTCCAGAAGGTCCTCGCGCGCGCGGGCTACGGCTCCCGGCGGGCCTGCGAGGAGCTGATCGACCAGGCCCGCGTCGAGGTCAACGGCGAGATCGTCACCGAGCAGGGCAAGCGGGTCGACCCGGAGAAGGACGAGGTCAAGGTCGACGGCCTGACCGTGGCGACTCAGTCGTACCAGTTCTTCTCGCTCAACAAGCCCGCCGGGGTCGTCTCCACCATGGAGGACCCGGAGGGCCGGCAGTGCCTCGGCGACTACGTCACCAACCGGGAGACCCGCCTCTTCCACGTCGGCCGCCTCGACACCGAGACCGAGGGCGTCATCCTGCTCACCAACCACGGCGAGCTGGCGCACCGGCTGACCCACCCCAAGTACGGCGTGCGGAAGACCTACCTCGCGCACATCGTCGGCCCGATCCCGCGCGACCTCGGCAAGCGCCTGAAGGACGGCATCCAGCTGGAGGACGGGTACGCGCGCGCGGACCACTTCCGGGTCGTGGAGCAGACCGGCAAGAACTACCTGGTCGAGGTCACCCTCCACGAGGGCCGCAAGCACATCGTGCGCCGCATGCTGGCGGAGGCGGGCTTCCCCGTCGACAAGCTGGTCCGCACCGCCTTCGGCCCGATCACGCTGGGCGACCAGAAGTCGGGCTGGCTGCGGCGGCTGTCGAACACCGAGGTCGGGATGCTGATGAAGGAGGTCGACCTCTAGGAGGTGTAAGGAGGCCGGCCTCCAGGAGGTGTAAGGAGGCCGGCCTCCAGGAGGTCCGGCCCGCGGGAGACCGGTCCGCCCGTCCGGTCTCCCGGGCCTCGCCGCCCCCAGGGGCGGGCGGCCGGCGCCCGGGCCCGTCTGGGACGCTTGGGCGATGATCGACGCCCTCGCCCTCGACCTGGCCCCGGTGGTCGCCGAGCAGCCCGACCCGGTCCTGTTCGCCACCGTCTCGGGCGCCCACCTCTACGGCTTCCCGTCCCGCGACTCCGACGTCGACCTGCGCGGCGTCCACCTGCTGCCGGCCGCCGACCTCGTCGGGCTGCGCGAGCCGGAGGAGACACGGTCGCGGATGTGGGTGCGCGACGGCGTCGAGATGGACCTGGTCACGCACGACCTGCGCAAGTTCGTACGGCTGATGCTGCGCCGCAACGGCTATGTGCTGGAGCAGCTGCTGTCGCCGCTGGTCGTGCACGCCAGCGAGGCGCACCGGGAGCTGGCCGCGCTCGCGCCGGGCGTCCTCACCGGCCACCACGCCCACCACTACCGCGGCTTCGCCCGGACCCAGTGGCGGCTGTTCGAGAGGACCGGCGAGCTGAAGCCGCTGCTGTACACCTTCCGGGTGCTGCTCACCGGCATCCACCTGATGCGCAGCGGCGAGGTACAGGCCCACCTGCCCACGCTCGCCGGCCAGGTCGCCGAGGCGCCCGGGTACCTGCCGGAGCTGATCGAGGCGAAGGCGGAACGGGAGCACGGCACGGCCGACGTCGGCCACGCGCGCGTGCGGGCCGACGTGGAGCGGCTGCACACCGTGCTGGACGCGGCGCAGGAGGCGTCAGCGCTCCCCGGAGCCCCGTCCGCCCACGACGCCCTGCACGCCTTCGTCGTACGGGCCCGGCTGGAGGGCTGAGGCCCGGCGGACGCGGACCAGGAAGTCCTCGACGCGGCGCCGGTCCGGCAGCTCGGGCAGGGGGCTGCGGCGGACGGCCTCCTCGGCCTCCCGCTCCAGGCGGGTCATCCGGGACTCGACCTCGCGCCAGGGGACCTCGCCCCGCTTGACGGCGAGCAGCGGCTCGCGACGGCCGCCGACGTCGAGGGTGAGCCGTCCCGTGCGCAGCAGGTCGCGGGCGCTGGTCAGCAGGCGCAGCAGGTGCATGGCGTGCTTCCAGCGCGGGACCCCGTGGGCGCGGACGTGGGCCTCCAGCTTGCGGCGCTGGCCGTGGGCGATGGGGGTACCGCCCGCGCGAGCGAAGCCGAGCGTGGGGGAGGGTGAACGTCTCGTGCACCCGGCGGGAGAGGAACGCCTCGCGCAGGGCGAGGAGTTCCCGGCCGGTGTCGTCGGCGTACTCCACGAGCGGGGAGTGCAGGCACTCCAGGATGTTCGGGTTGGCGCGCAGGGCCAGCTCGCAGAAGCGTTCCAGCTCCCAGCTGAACTGCTCCTCGGCGGGCCCTTCGACGTGCGTCGGCGGCTTGTCGAAGCGCCAGTAGAGGGCGGTGGGGGCGAGGAACACGCCCCGGCGGTCGGTGTCGCTGCCGTCCGTCGCCAGACCGAAGGCACGCGACCCCATGACGCAGGCGTAGATCGTGTGGTCGCGCACCAGGGTCTGGGGATGCATGCCGGGAGCGTACGTGGTCCCTCACGCCAGGCGGATGGAATTTCCCTCCACCGTGATCTTCCGTTCGGGCAGGGCCCGGGTCGCCGGCGGGTTCGCCACCGAGCCGTCCGTGATCCGGAACCTGCTGCCGTGGCAGGTGCAGTTGATGGTGCCGGCCTCCACGTTGGCCACCGGGCAGCGCTGGTGGGTGCAGATCGCCGAGAACGCCTTGAAGTCACCCTCCCGCGGCTGGGTCACCACGACCTGCTCGTCCTTGAACACCGTGCCGCCGCCGACCGGGATGTCGGCCGTCTTCGCCAGTTCCCGGCCCGGGGAGGCCGCCCCGGCGGCCGTCTCGCCGGAGGAGCCGTCGCCGGAGCCGCCGCATCCCGCCAGGAGCGCCGCGGCTCCCGTCGCCATGAGGACCGTGCGCCGCGTCGGGGGGTGGGTCATGTCGTCACTCCGAGGGGGTGAGAAGGGAGATGAGAAGGGAGATATGCCGACCGGGGGAGCATCTTGGCATCGAAGCGAGTGAAGCGGAAGCAACCTGGAGGAGGCGGACGAAAGCACCCCTGGGGCGCGGGAGGAGCACGGCACGGCGGAAGAGCGCCGGCGTCTCAGCGAGCGGGCGCCGCACACCGCCCGTGGGCCGCCTGACTAGGCTGGACGGACCAAGAGCCGATACGCACGTCAGCAAGGAGCACGCCGTGGCGGTACGAGCGGTCCGGGGCGCCGTCCAACTGGAGAGAGACGAGGCCGGCCACATGGACGAGCAGGTGGCGGCCCTGCTCACCGCCCTCCTGGAGCGCAACGGCCTGACCGCCGACGACCTGATCAGCGTCTGGTTCACGGCCACGCCCGACCTGCACAGCGACTTCCCGGCCGCCGCGGCCCGCAAGCTCGGCATCACCGACGTACCGCTGATCTGCGCCCAGGAGCTGGACGTCGAGGGCGCCATGCCGCGCGTCGTCCGCGTCCTCGCGCACATCGAGTCGGACAAGCCCCGCTCCGAGATCGCCCACGTCTACCTGGGCGCCGCGGCGGCCCTGCGCAAGGACATCGCCCAGTGAGAACCGCACTCGTCATCGGAACCGGCCTCATCGGCACCTCCGCCGCCCTCGCCCTGACCCGGCGCGGCGTCGTCGTCCACCTCGCCGACCACGACCCCGAGCAGGCCCGTACGGCGGCGGCGCTCGGCGCCGGCACCGACGAGGCCCCGGACGGGCCGGTCGACCTCGCGATCGTGGCCGCTCCGCCGGCCCACGTGGCCGACGTGCTCGCCGGCGCCCTGCGGCGCGGGGCGGCGCGCGGCTACGTCGACGTGGCCAGCGTCAAGGGCGGCCCGCGCCGCGAGCTGGAGGCCCGCGGCCTGGACCTGACCCGCTACATCGGCACCCACCCCATGTCGGGCCGTGAGAAGTCCGGCCCGCTCGCCGCCACCGCCGACCTCTTCGAGGGCCGCCCCTGGGTGCTCACCCCCACCCGGGACACCGACACCGAGGTCCTCAACCTCGCCCTGGAACTGGTCTCGCACTGCCGGGCCGTGCCCGTGGTGATGGACGCCGACGCCCACGACCGCGCCGTCGCCCTCGTCTCCCACATGCCCCACCTGGTCTCCAGCCTGGTCGCGGCCCGCCTGGAGCACGCTGAGGAGGCCGCCGTACGGCTGTGCGGGCAGGGCATCCGGGACGTGACCCGGATCGCCGCCTCCGACCCGCGGATGTGGATCGACATCCTGTCCGCGAACCCGGGACCGGTCGCCGACCTGCTCACCGACGTCGCCGCCGACCTGGACGAGACGGTGCGGGCCCTGCGCGCGCTGCAGTCCTCCGACGCGGACAAGCGCCGGGAGGGGACCGCCGAGATCGAGGCCGTGCTGCGCCGCGGCAACGCCGGCCAGGTCCGCGTCCCCGGCAAGCACGGCAGTGCCCCGCGCGTCTACGAGACCGTGGCCGTCCTCATCGACGACCAGCCCGGCCAGCTGGCCCGCATCTTCGCGGACGCGGGACGGGCCGGGGTCAACATCGAGGACGTACGGATCGAGCACGCCACCGGGCAGCAGGCCGGTCTGGTGCAGCTGATGGTGGAGCCGAAGGCGGCCGCCGGGCTGACCGCGGCCCTGCGGGAGCGGGGCTGGGCCATCCGGCAGTGATCCGGCCGATCACGTGTTTGTCATAGGGCCTCCGCGTTGCCAGTAACCTTGTGCGGGGCGCGATCGTGCCCCGCACACTCCCACCGCACCGCACCAGGAAGGTGTCCCCCCGTGGAAAACGGCGCCGCCCGGACCGCCCAGCCCGTGATTGTCGCCATCGACGGCCCCTCCGGCACGGGCAAGTCGAGCACGTCGAAGGCCGTGGCCGCGCAGCTCGGCCTGAGCTACCTGGACACGGGGGCCCAGTACCGGGCGATCACGTGGTGGATGGTGACCAACGGCATCGACACCGACGACCCGCACGCCATCGCCGCCGCGGCCGGCAAGCCGGACATCGTCTCCGGCACCGACCCGGCGGACCCGACCATCACGGTCGACGGCGTGGACGTCTCCGGCCCGATCCGCACCCAGGAGGTCACCTCCAAGGTCAGCGCGGTCAGCGCCGTGCCGGAGGTGCGGACCCGGATCACCGAGCTCCAGCGGGCGATCGCCGCCTCCGCGGTGACCGGCATCGTCGTCGAGGGCCGCGACATCGGCACCACCGTGCTGCCCGACGCCGACCTGAAGATCTTCCTCACCGCCTCCCCGGAGGCCCGCGCCGCCCGCCGCAGCGGCGAGCTCCAGGGAGCCGACGTCGCCGCCACCCGCGAGGCGCTGATCAAGCGGGACCAGGCCGACTCCAGCCGCAAGACCTCGCCGCTGGCCAAGGCGGACGACGCCGTCGAGGTGGACACCACCGACCTCACGCTGCCGCAGGTCATCGAGTGCGTCGTCACGCTCGTCGAGGAGAAGCGGGCCGGGAAGTGAGCCTTCCGTCCGAAAAGGGCGCCGAGGTCGGGCGGCGCATCGGCGTCGGCCTGATGTACGGGCTGTTCAAGCCGCGCGTGCTGGGCGCCTGGAAGGTGCCCGCGACCGGCCCGGTGATCTTCGCCGTCAACCACAGCCACAACCTCGACGGCCCCATGGTCATGGGCGTGGCGCCCCGGCCGACGCACTTCCTGATCAAGAAGGAGGCGTTCGTCGGCCCGCTCGACCCCTTCCTGACCGGCATCGGCCAGCTGAAGGTGGACCGCGCCACCGCCGACCGCACGGCGATCACGCGGGCGCTGGACGTGCTGTCGGCCGGCGGGGTCCTCGGGATCTTCCCGGAGGGCACCCGGGGCGAGGGCGACTTCGCCTCGCTGCGCGCCGGGCTCGCCTACTTCGCCGTGCGCAGCGGCGCGCCGGTCGTCCCGGTGGCGGTGCTGGGAAGCTCCGAGCGGCGCGGGCGGTTGATAAAGGGGCTGCCTCCCCTGCGGTCCCGCATCGACGTCGTCTTCGGCGACCCCTTCGAGGCGGGCGACGGCAGCGGGCGGCGCACCCGCACGGCGCTGGACGAGGCGACCGAACGCATCCGGAAGCAGCTCACCGCGCACCTGGAAAACGCCAGGCACCTGACCGGGCGCCGGGCGACACTTGAGTAGTGGATCACCCGGTACAGGGGTTTTCCACCGATCACCACGATGAACGAGGTACGGACTTCATGAACGACGACATCCACTCCGAGGGCTCGGGCGAGGAGCACGACCACGGGGCGCTTGGCGACGCCGAGTACGCGGAGTTCATGGAGCTCGCCGCGGAAGAGGGCTTCGACATCGAGGAGGTCGAGGGCGCCATCGAGGCGGCCGGGCACGGCCCGCTGCCCGTCCTCGCCGTCGTCGGCCGCCCCAATGTCGGCAAGTCGACCCTGGTCAACCGGATCATCGGCCGCCGTGAGGCGGTCGTCGAGGACAAGCCGGGCGTCACCCGCGACCGCGTGACCTACGAGGCCGAGTGGGCGGGCCGCCGCTTCAAGGTCGTCGACACCGGCGGCTGGGAGCAGGACGTCCTCGGCATCGACGCCTCCGTCGCCGCCCAGGCCGAGTACGCGATCGAGGCCGCCGACGCGGTCGTCTTCGTCGTGGACGCCAAGGTCGGCGCCACCGACACCGACGAGGCCGTCGTACGGCTGCTGCGCAAGGCCGGCAAGCCGGTGGTGCTGTGCGCCAACAAGGTGGACGGCCCCAGCGGCGAGGCCGACGCGGCGTACCTGTGGTCGCTGGGCCTGGGCGAGCCGCACCCGGTCTCCGCGCTGCACGGCCGCGGCACCGGCGACATGCTGGACAAGGTCCTGGAGGTGCTGCCCCAGGCCCCGGCGCAGACCTTCGGCACCGCCGTCGGCGGCCCGCGCCGCATCGCCCTGATCGGCCGCCCGAACGTCGGCAAGTCCTCCCTGCTGAACAAGGTGGCGGGCGAGGAGCGCGTCGTCGTCAACGAGCTCGCGGGCACCACCCGCGACCCGGTCGACGAGCTGATCGAGCTGGGCGGCGTGACCTGGAAGTTCGTCGACACCGCCGGTATCCGCAAGCGGGTCCACCTCCAGCAGGGCGCCGACTACTACGCCTCGCTGCGCACCGCCGCCGCCGTGGAGAAGGCCGAGGTCGCCGTCATCCTCATCGACGCCTCGGAGTCGATCTCGGTGCAGGACCAGCGGATCGTCACCATGGCCGTCGAGGCGGGCCGCGCGATCGTCCTGGCGTTCAACAAGTGGGACACCCTCGACGAGGAGCGCCGCTACTACCTGGAGCGGGAGATCGAGACCGAGCTCGGCCAGGTGGCGTGGGCTCCGCGGGTGAACGTCTCGGCGCGCACCGGGCGCCACATGGAGAAGCTGGTCCCGGCGATCGAGACGGCCCTGGCGGGCTGGGAGACCCGGGTGCCGACGGGCCGCCTGAACGCGTTCCTCGGCGAGCTGGTCGCCGCCCACCCGCACCCGATCCGGGGCGGCAAGCAGCCGCGCATCCTGTTCGGCACCCAGGCCGGCACCAAGCCGCCGCGGTTCGTGCTCTTCGCCACCGGGTTCATCGAGGCCGGCTACCGGCGCTTCATCGAGCGCCGCCTGCGCGAGGAGTTCGGCTTCGAGGGGACGCCGATCCACCTCTCGGTGCGGGTGCGCGAGAAGCGCGGCGCGAAGAAGAAGTAGAAGTCCTTCCGGAGACGGAAGCGGAAGCAGCAGCGGAAGAGGGCGGTTCCCCGTGGGGGAACCGCCCTCTTCCGCATGTCCTGTCAGGTGCCCGTGCGGGGCGCCGGTGGCAGCGCGGGATGGGCGCCGACGCGCTGCCAGGGCGACTGCTGCGCGCGGCGGGCGCTGTGGGCCCCGGCGCTGTAGGCACTGTACGAGCCCCTGCCGGCGGGGATGCTCCGGAAGGCGGTGAATCCCAGTTCCTCCTCGCCGCTGCGGTCGCCCGGCAGGGCACGGAAGGACCTGACGTACTCGGCGTAGAGCGCGTCGTAGATCGGCGTGGCCGAGGGGCCACCCTGGCGGTGGGAAACGTCGTATGCGTGCACGTATGTCCAAACGACCCCGGGCACGAAGGGATGCGGCCGGGTGCCGCCGTGCCGGGGTGCGGGGAGCCGTGCGTCAGGTGCCGGCCAGCGGCAGGGCGGCGGCGACGAGCCGCCCGCCCGCCGCCGCCTTGTCCAGCGCGTCCCGCAGCAGGTCCTCCCGCGGCTGCCGCCCGATCGACCCGACCGGCGCCGCGAACATCAGCACCTGCTGGTGCTTGCCGGCCGCCGCGCGCCAGCCGTCGGTGACCTGGAGGGGCTGGTGCGCCTGCCACCAGGCCACCGGCCGGCCGTCGCCCGGGGAGGGCTGCAGTACGGCGTGCAGCTGCCCCATGGCGAGCAGCACCGACCAGCCGTGCAGCACGGGCGGTACGGCGGACAGGTCGCTCACCGGCAGGAAGCCCTGCTCGAGGAGGAGCGGCAGGAAGTCGTCGCCGGCGGTCGTGGTGCCGGGGCGCGCGATGGGAGCGGTCGGCTCCACGACGAGGGCGGGGTGCAGCTCTCCGGAGATCAGGACGAGTCCGCTGGTCACGCCGAGCACGGCCTGCTGGGGCTCCAGGTCGACGGTGTCGCCGGCGATGGACTTCACGGCGCCCTGGAGCTGCTCCTCGGTGACCTTGACGGTCTGCGAGGGCAGGCAGCCCGCGTGGGCGAAGGCGAGGACGGCGGTCTCGTCCCCGATGAACAGGACGGTGCTGGTCCGCTCCTGCCGGGGGTCGCCGGGGGTGCGGCAGGACGTGCAGTCGTAGCTGGCCGGGGCGGTCTCTCCGGTGAGCAGGCGGTCGGCTTCTTCGTCGCCGATCTCGGCGCGTACCTCGTCGCTGACGTCGAGCATGGGCGGCACGGGTGGCTCCCTCGGGATGCGGTGCGTGGCGAGGCCGGGAGCGGCTCCCGGCCTGTGGTCCGGGCGGGTCCCCGGCTCGTGAAGATGACAACGGGGGACCTGTGGCGGGAGTAACGCCCCGCGACGAATGGAATCGAACCATCCGGCGCGCGCGGTCGCCTGTCCCGTGGAAGCGGGAACGAGACGCCAACTGGGCCTGGCCACAAGGACGTTGAGTGGGCGTGGCGCGAGGCGGGGGGCGGGAATCGCTGGTCGACAAATCGGGAAATTGGCCGATGAAGCGGGTGGCTGAAAAACGCCGATACCCGGGGTAACGGCGGACCGGTCCGGAAGGGTGGGCGGGGCCGCGGCGGGATTGCCCGTGCGGCGGCCCGTCGGCGCTCCCGTCCGGGGGCGGGCGTGCCACGGTGTCGTGGGTGCGCCCCTGGCCCGCTTGAGAGATCGTGTGCCCGAGTTGTGTATTACCTGTGCTCGCGGCGGCTTCCGGCGGCCCGTGCGCGCTCGGAATGGAAAGGGCGGAGGGGGCCATTGCCCGGCCTTTTCCGTGCGGTTATTCGAAGGGGTGCCGGGGTGTGCGGAATTCCCTTCCCGTGCTCCTGTCGGCGGCAGGGAACCGCTCGTCCGTGTGACGGAGTTCGGTCAAAACACGGACCGAGATCCTGTGACAGAAGTGTGACCCTGGAGGAGTCCGTGAGCCGTGTTACCGGCTTCGCCTTCCCCCGCAGTAGGACAGGGCATAGCGTGGCGGCATGGCACCGATTCCGACGCCCCCAGCCGAACCCCAGGACAGTCCGGACACATACGTCGGCCTCGATTCCGAGGCGGCCGAACGGCTCGCGCGGGACCGGGGATGGCCGACGGTGCGGTCGTTGCCGCCGGGCGCGGTCATCACCATGGAGTACCGCGTGGGCCGGCTGAACTTCGAGGTGAAGGACGGCCGCGTGGCGCGCGCCTGGAAGGGCTGACGCCGCTCACGCCGCTCCGTGCGGCCCGCACGCGGCGACGGCCCCGGACCTCCGCGAGGGAGGGCCGGGGCCGTCGTGTGCGACCGGGTGGCGGGCGGGCCGCCGCGGGGGAGGGGCTGTGCGTACCGGGTCCCCGCGCGGGCCTCGGGCGGGGTCAGGGGCGGGCCGTGGAGTTCGAGCCGGAGCCGGCCGTGCCGCGCAGGACGCGCTCGGAGTGCGGCGGGCGGCGGCTGCCGGCCGGGGTGACCGGCGTGCGCTCCGCGCGGGCCGTGTGCGGGCCCGGGGCCAGGTAGGCCGGTGTCCGCGGGCGGGACGGGGAGACGGGTTCGCGTGCCGGGGCGTCCTTCCGGCCGGAGACGGGCGGCAGGAGCACCACGGGCGGCGTGGCGGCCGGCTGCCGCGCGGGCTCGTGCGCCGGTGCCGTACGGCCGCGGCGGGCGCGCAGACGGTCCCGCAGGCCGAGGATCACGGCCTCCGCGCGGGCGATCAGCGGCTCGAACCAGGGCAGGGCCAGCAGGATCAGCAGGCCCGCCGCCCAGCCCAGGAGGACGTCGCTCAGCCAGTGCGTACCGAGGTAGACGGTGGACATGCCGACACCGAGCGAGGTGACGGCGGACAGGGCGGACAGCCAGCGGCGCGCTCTCGGCGTCGAGGCCAGATAGGCCAGGATGCCCCAGGTCACCACGGCGTTGGCGGTGTGACCGCTCGGAAATATATCGCCGCCCCGCCACATCTCGTTCGAGCCGATCTCGGTCGCGTAGTGGGGGCCGAGGCGGCCCATGCCGATCTTGGCGGCGCCGACGGTGACGTTCAGCAGCAGCAGGGAGACGCCGAGGGCGAGGAGCGGGCGCAGGGTGTGCTGCCGCCAGGAGCGCCAGCCGAGCCAGGCGGCGACCATCACGGCGGTGGGGCCGCGCTGGCCGAGCACCACGTAGTAGTCGACGAACGCGTGGATCTCCGGCCACTGCTGGTACGGCCGGAAGAACATGACCTGCCAGTCGAGCCGGACCAGCCACGAGGTGATGAGCACGGCCCACACGATCGCGAGATAGAAGGCCAGGGTCGAGGCGAACAGCACGATCCTGTGCCGGCTCATCTTCGGCACGTCGAGGTGGGCCGGTCGTTCCGGCTCACGGTCCAGCCTCGCGAACACCCGGTCCAGCCGGGTGAGGTTCCGTTCGGTACGCACCCAATCGACGTTACAGCGAGTGAGGTGTGATCCCCGCCGAATCAACGGCTTTGTGATGACGATGTGATGTGGGATTCCTCTCAGGGCGAAGACTAATTCCCCCGATTCCCTAAAACATGCGCCCGACCACCTTCATTTCTTTTGATCGGTCCGGGCGGCAGTTTTATCGTGCTTATGAATTGGTTCACCGAAAGCTGGCGCGGAATTACCCGGCTGCTCACCCGCCCGCCCCGGGCCGGTCAGGGCGGACCGGAGCCGTTCAGCCAGACGGCGCCGTACACCGCCGACGCGACCGCGACACCGGCCGCCACCAGCGCCGACCTGGAGGTCCGCAGCCCGGCCAGGGCCCGGGCGAGCGGCAGCAGCAGCGGGAAGGCGGGCAGCAGCAGGCGCGGCTTGGAGCCGAAGTAGCTCGACGCGCACAGGGCGAGCGCGGTGACGATCCCCGCGTACACCAGCAGCGGCAGCGGCTGGCGCTGCCGGACGCAGACGGCGTACAGCCAGGCCACCAGGGCGACCCCGGCGATCAGCCCGAGCCCCGCCAGGGCCGACGGGAACGACGTGAACTTCTCCGCGACGAAGCGCGCGAAGGCCCACCCGCCGTCGAAGCCGTTGCGCCACCCGGCCTGGACGTCGAGATAGCCGAGCGGGCCCTTGCCGGTGCGGTGGCCGACCCACAGCACATACCCGGCGGCGCCGAGGGGCGCGAGGATCATGCCGAGGGCGCGCGGCGCCGCGCGTGCGCCGTGCTCGTCGACCGCGCTCCGGTGTCGCCCGTACGAGACGACGCCGGCCGCCCACACCGCCGCCACCACGGCGAGCCCCACCGGGCGGGTCAGCCCGGACAGGAGCGCCAGGACGCCCGCCGTCACCCAGCGGCCGGTGAGCACCGCGTACAGCGACCAGGCGGCCAGGGCGGTGAACAGCGACTCGCTGTACGCCATCGACTGCACGATCCCGACCGGCAGCACCGCCCACAGCAGCACCGCGCACACCCCCGCGCGGCGGCCGTACACGTGGTCCGCCACCGCGAAGATCCCCCACGCCGCCGCGAGCGAGGCGAGCAGGCTCACCACGAACCCGGCGCCGGCGTGCGACAGCGGCGACACCGCCGCGCCCAGCCGCTCCAGCCAAGGCAGCAGCGGGAAGAAGGCGAGATCGGAGTGCACGTCGCCGTTGGGCAGGCGCACCTCGTAGCCGTACCCCCGCTCGGCGACCCTCTGGTACCAGAGGGAGTCCCAGCGGGCGGTCAGCAGCGTGTACGCGCTCTTGTCGCGCGCGGCGCTCCACAGGGCCAGGACGAGCAGGCCCAGGGCGCGTACGGCGGCGTATCCGAGGAGCGCCGGGGCGGCCCGGCGCAGGGCCCCGGAGCGGGCCGGGATCGCGCGCGTCTCAAGGTCGGTCACGCGCTCGATTATCGGCGGCGCCCGGAACCGGGCCGTCCGCAGGGGCGGGACGGCCGGAAAGCGCAGTGGCGTACGCCACACCGTTGCGCCGGACGGGTGAGAGGTCCGCCACGTGACCTGGGCACGGACTCGCGTACGCTGCCAGTCACTCGCCTTCCGCAGCGCGGGCCGGGGACCACCGCTCCTCCCCGGCCGAGCCGCGGGGGAGTCCCCGCCCCCGTGAGCCCGCCGGAGGCGAGGGAACTTCTGGGAGGTGCGCACATGTCCGGCATGTCCGGGACGACCACGGCCGCCACCACGCCGCGCCGTCGGACGGCCGGGGCCGGTGCCAACCGCTGGCTGGTGCTCGTCGTCCTCTGCGTCAGCCTGCTGCTCGTCGCCGTCGACGCCACCGTGCTGCACGTGGCGGTGCCCGCCGTCACCGAGGACCTCAGGCCCGGCGCGATCGAACTGCTCTGGATCGTCGACGTCTACCCGCTCGTCTGCGCCTCGCTGCTGATCCTGTTCGGCACGCTCGGCGACCGGGTCGGCCGCAGACGGGTCCTTCTCCTCGGATACGGCCTGTTCGGCGTCGCCTCCGCCCTGGCGGCCCTGGCCGAGACCGCCCAGGTCCTCGTCGTGGCCCGGGCGCTGCTCGGCGCCGGCGGCGCGATGATCATGCCGGCGACGCTGTCGATCCTGCGGCAGGTCTTCCCCGACCGGCGGGAGCGGGCGCTGGCGATCGGCGTCTGGAGCGCGGTGGCCGCCGTGGGCGCGGCGATCGGGCCGCTGCTCGGCGGCTTCCTGCTGGAGCACTTCTGGTGGGGGTCGGTCTTCCTCGTCAACATCCCGCTGATGCTGGTCAGCCTGCCGGTGGGACGCCTGCTGCTGCCCGAGTCCAAGGGCGACGGCACCGGCCCGTGGGACGTGACCGGGGCGCTGATGGCGGCGGCCGGGCTGTTCGCCGTGGTGCTGGGCGTCAAACGGCTCGGCGGCGGCGAGCCGGCATCCGGTGCGCTCACCGTGGTGCCGCTGGTGGCGGGTGCCGCCCTGCTGGCCGGGTTCGTACGGCGGCAGCGGCGCCGGGCGCATCCGCTGGTGGACCTGGGGATGTTCCGGCGCCCGGCGTTCAGCACCTCCGTGGGCTGCATCGTGCTGGCGATGCTGGCGCTGGTGGGCCTGGAGCTGATCGCCGCGCAGTACCTCCAGCTCGTGCTCGGGCTCTCGCCGCTCCAGACGGGGCTGCGGCTGCTGCCGCTGACGTTCGCGGCGATGGCGGCGGGTCTGGCGGGGGCACGGATGCTGCGCCGGTTCGGGCCGCGCCGGATGGTGTGCTCCGGGTTCTGCCTGACGGCGGGCGCGGTGGTGCTGCTGACGGCGATGGGCCGGACGGACGACTGCCCGCTGCTGCTGACCGGGTTCGTGCTGCTCGGCTTCGGGCTGGAGACGACCCTGTTCGGGGCGTACGAGTCGATGCTGAGCGAGGCGCCGCAGGACCGGGCCGGCGGGGCCGCGGCGATCGGGGAGACGTCGTACCAGCTGGGCGCGGGCATCGGCATCGCGCTGCTGGGCACCGTGATGAACGCGGCGTACGCGCCCGGGCTGGCGGACGTGCCCGGCGTCCCGGCGTCGGCCTCCGCGGCGGCGGGGCATTCGCTGGGGGAGGCGTACGAGGTCGCCGCGCGGCTCGGGGGGCCCGCGGGGGCCGCCCTGCGGCGGGCGGCGGCGGACTCCTTCGTACACGGGCTGCACGTGACGTTGCTGGTGAGCGCGGGGCTGTTGCTGGCGGGGGCCGTGATGGCGCTGCGGTTGCCGCGGGTGATGCAGTGCGAGGCCGGGGAGTGTGTGGAGGTGCCCGCGCCCAGGGACGCCGTGGAGTCCCGCGTCTCGGCGTGAGGCCCCTCTCCCGTCCGCGCACCGCCCGTTCGCCGTCCGTCGGGAGGCGGGCGTCGCTCGTGGGGCCGGGCGCGGCCGGCGGCTCCGGGTGAGCGGGCGGGCCGCGGGGCGAGCGCCGTCGCGGCTCGCCGCAGGGGCCGGGCAGGCTCGCCGTGAGGACCGGGCAGGGTGGACGCGCGGGGCACTGCCACGTAACGTCGGGCCGGAGCCGTGACTAGCACTGCTAGTTTTGAGTGAGTCCTCGGAGGGTGTGCCATGTCCCCGTTCGACCCCGCCGACCCCCTCGGCATCGACGACCTGCTCGAACCGGAGGACCTCGCCGTCCGGGACACCGTGCGGGCGTGGGCCGCGGACCGGGTGCTGCCGTACGTCGCCGACTGGTACGAGAAGGGGGAACTGCCCGGTATCCGGGAACTCGCCCGGGAACTGGGCGGGATCGGGGCGCTCGGGATGTCGCTCAGCGGGTACGGGTGCGCCGGCGCGAGCGCCGTGCAGTACGGGCTGGCCTGCCTGGAGCTGGAGGCGGCCGACTCCGGCATCCGGTCCCTCGTCTCCGTGCAGGGCTCCCTCGCCATGTACGCCCTCCACCGGTTCGGCAGTGAGGAACAGAAGCAGCGGTGGCTGCCGCGGATGGCCGCCGGCGAGGTCATCGGGTGCTTCGGGCTGACCGAGCCCGACCACGGGTCCGACCCCGCCTCGATGCGGACGTACGCCAAGCGCGACGGCTCCGACTGGGTCCTCAACGGGCGCAAGATGTGGATCACCAACGGGTCCGTCGCCGGGGTCGCCGTCGTGTGGGCGCGGACCGACGAGGGGATCCGCGGGTTCGTCGTGCCCACCGACAGCGCCGGGTTCTCCGCGCCCGAGATCAAGCACAAGTGGTCGCTGCGGGCCAGCGTCACCAGCGAGCTCGTCCTCGACGACGTACGGCTGCCCGCCGACGCCGTGCTGCCGGAGGTCACCGGGCTGCGCGGGCCGCTCAGCTGTCTCACCCACGCCCGGTACGGCATCGTCTGGGGCGCGATGGGGGCGGCGCGCAGCTGTTTCGAGGCCGCCGTCGACTACGCGAAGACACGGGAGCAGTTCGGCAGGCCCATCGGCGGTTTCCAGCTCACGCAGGCCAAGCTGGCCGACATGGCGGTCGAACTGCACAAGGGGATTCTGCTCGCCCATCATCTCGGGCGGCGCATGGACGCCGGCCGCCTGCGTCCCGAGCAGGTCAGCTTCGGCAAGCTCAACAACGTCCGCGAGGCCATCGAGATCTGCCGCACGGCCCGCACGGTCCTCGGGGCCAACGGGATCTCGCTCGAGTACCCCGTGATGCGGCACGCGACCAACCTGGAATCGGTGCTCACCTACGAGGGCACCGTCGAGATGCACCAGCTGGTGCTGGGCAAGGCGCTCACCGGGATCGACGCGTTCCGGTAGGCGCCGGGGCGGGGAGGAGGCGCGGGCAGGGCTGCGGTGCGCGGCCCCGCCTCAGCTCTGGTTGAAGAAGCCGTCCGTGCGGTGCGCGGCTCGCTCGCCGCTGACGATCTGGGTGTCGGCCGGGCTCAGCAGGAACACGCGGGTGGACACCCGCTCGATCGAACCGCGCAGGCCGAAGATGAGCCCGGCCGCGAAGTCGACCACGCGCTTGGCGTCGACGGGTTCCATCGCCGTGAGGTTCATGATGACCGGGACGCCCTCCCGGAACAGTTCGCCGATGGCGCGCGCGTCGCGGAAGCTGTCCGGGGTGACCGTGCCGATGCGGCGGCCCTTCTCCTCGGCGGAGTCCGCGGCCACCTTCACGCGGGGGTCCGTGACCCAGGCGTCCCCGGAGTCGGTGCCCTCGGAGTAGTCGTCGTCGTAGTAGCGCTCGTCTTCGTTGTCGTCGACGAGGCCGAGCCACGCACTCGCCTTGCGTACCGATCCCATGGACGCCTCCTCTCTCTGCGGTCTTTCGTGCCTTCCGCATCCCTATGGTCATCCATGATGCGGACGTCGCGCCAAGTGGACAGACGCCGCGCGGGGGGTTTGTGACGGTACTGGTGCACAGCGAATCCGTCGAGAGTCCGTATGTCCCAAGGGCCGTTGCACAAACGGGCGCTGACCATGAGTGAAATATGACTCTTCCCTGCGCACGGGTGAGGGGCGGGGACATACGGGTGAACGCGGCGGCCGGCGCGGTGCCGCGGCCCGGCGCCGTGCGGAATCGCGGGGAAGCGTTGCTTCCGGAACCGTCGGGGGCGGTGTACGGCGGGGCCGTGCCCCCGGGACGTCTCCGATTCGCCGTCATCCGCCCGGAAAGCGGCACCCCGTGACCCTTCTCGGCCGTTCCGGGCCGGTGTGGAAGGGTGGTTCCCATGACGACGGACGCATCCGACGCGTGGAAGCGGTGGCGCGAGCAGCGCGTCGCGACGGTGTCGGCGCCCTACGGGCCGCCGGCGCTGACGGGCACGCACTGGCTGGAGGACCATCCGGACGGCCGGCTCCCGGGCATCCCGGGGACCTGGCGGGCGGACGGCGACGCGGTGGTGCTGACGGCCACCGGGGCGGACGGGCTGACCGTGGACGGGCGGCCCGCCGACGGGGAGGTGCGGCTCACCGCCGACCGGGGGCCGGCGGACGCGGCCCGGGTGGCCTGCGGGGAACGGCGCCTGGTCGTGATGGCCCGTGAGGGCGTGTGGGGTGTGCGCGACTTCGATCCGGACGCCGAGGCGCGGCGGAGGTTTTGCGGCATCGCGGTCACGCCGTACGACCCGCGCTGGTCGGTGCCGGGGCGCTTCACCCCGTACGGCGACGGGAGCCGCACCGTGCGCGTGCCGAACGCCGACGGCCGGGAGCGCGGGCTCGGGCTCGGCGGGGAACTGGCCTTCACTCTGGGTGGGCGGGAGCTGACGTTGCAGGTCTCGGTCGAGCAGGGCGGTTCGCTGTGGGCCGTCTTCGCCGACTCCACCAGTGGAAGCACCAGTTACCGCTTCCGCTTCCTGCACCCCGCCGCGCCGGACGCCGACGGGCGTACGACGGTCGACTTCAACCGCGCGCTGCTGCCGCCGTGCGCGTTCGCCGGCCACTTCGTCTGCCCCTTCCCGCCGCCGGGGAACACGCTGGGGATCGCGGTGGAGGCGGGGGAGCGGAACCTGCTCTGAGGGCGGCCGGGGGAGGGGTGCGCGGGGCGGGCGGCGGTTCGCCCCCGGGGCCGTGGACCGTTCGGAAGGAGCGGTGGCGGCCGAAAGGTGCCCTTGCGCCGACCGGCCGTTCGGCCGAATACTCCCTCCAGCGCTTGTCAGGGGCACGACGGATCCGGAATCCGGACACCCGGTGCCTCCGGCTGCGCCTCACGGGCCCCAGACCCCACGAGGGCCCCCGACTTCCCCTGTGGAGGAACGAAAAGTGAGGATCAAGCGCACCACCCCCCGCAGCGGCATCACGAGACGGACTCGGCTGATCGCCGTCACCACCGGACTCGTGGCCGCGGCCGCGATCGCGGTCCCCAGCGCGAACGCGTCCGACACCCCCGCCACCTTCAGCGCCGCCGAGCTCAAGAGCGCCGGCGACTCGGTGCTGAAGGCCGACGTCCCCGGCACCGCCTGGGCCGTCGACAGCAAGTCCGGCCAGGTGCTCGTCACCGTCGACAGCACGGTCTCCCAGGCCGAGATAGCCAAGATAAAGAAGCAGGCCGGCGCCAACGCCGACGCGCTCACCATCAAGCGCACCCCCGGCAAGTTCAGCAAGCTCATCCAGGGCGGCGACGCCATCTACGCGAGCAGCTGGCGCTGCTCCCTCGGCTTCAACGTCCAGAACAGCAGCGGAACCCAGTTCTTCCTGACCGCCGGTCACTGCACCGACGGCGCGGGCACCTGGTACTCCAACTCCGGCCGCACCTCGGTCATCGGCACGACCACCGGCTCCAGCTTCCCGGGCAACGACTACGGCATCGTGCGCTACAGCGGGTCCGTCAGCCGGCCCGGCACCGCCAACGGCGTGGACATCACCCGTGCGGCCACGCCGAGCGTGGGCACCACCGTCATCCGTGACGGCTCCACCACCGGTACGCACAGCGGCCGGGTCACCGCCCTCAACGCGACCGTGAACTACGGCGGCGGCGACATCGTCTCGGGCCTGATCCAGACCACGGTCTGCGCCGAGCCCGGCGACTCCGGCGGCCCGCTCTACGGCAGCAACGGTGTCGCCTACGGCCTGACCTCCGGCGGCAGCGGCGACTGCACCTCCGGCGGTACGACCTTCTTCCAGCCCGTCACCGAGGCCCTGAGCGCCTACGGCGTCAGCGTCTACTGAGCCGCCGCGCACCCCGTTCCGACGGTACGGTGAGCCCCCGCACGCGCAACCGGCGTGCGGGGGCTCACCGTCGGGGAGCGAGGGCGGAACCGGAACGGGCGGGAGCCTCGCCCCGCCGCGGCGGCTGCCCGGCCCGTGGGGTCCGCCGTGCGCATCCCCTCGGTGACGGAGCACGAACAAGGCAGAGGGGGCGCACGAACTCGCCTGCACGCGCGTGCAGAAGTCGACCTTGTGTGCTTCCGGCGGGTTTCGGGACATTGGGTGTTCGTCACCATCCTTCCGGCGCACGAGGTCCCCACCACCTCCTGTGCCGATCCCCCCACAGGAGGACGTGTGTTGAAACACCGACGCGTACCCGTGCGGCGTGCCGCCGTGGCGGGTGCGGGCATCGCCGCACTGCTCGCCACGGGATTCACTTCCCAGAGCGCGAACGCCCAGGGAACCCCGCAGGCCCCCACGCCCCAGACCCTGTCGGCCACGGCGGCCGGACGGCTCGCCTCCACGCTCGCCGAGGACCTCGGCGAGGGGACGGCGGGCGCGTACTACGACGCGAAGACCAGGACCCTGGTGGTCAACGTGGTCGACGAGAGCACCGCGCGGGCCGTCGAGGCGGCCGGCGCCAGAGCGAGAGTCGTCGAGCACTCCCTCGCCGAGCTGCGGCGAGTGCACACCACCCTCGAACGGGAGGCGGCCGTCCCCGGCACCTCCCGGGTGACCGACCCGGTCGCCAACAAGGTGGTCGTCACCGCCGACCGCACGGTGTCGAAGGCCGAGTGGGCCAGACTGGCCGAGGTGGTCGGGGGTCTCGGCTCCGCGGCCGGACTCAAGCGGACCGAGGGGGAGTTCAAGCCGCTGCTCGCGGGCGGCGACGCCATCCTCGGCAACAACGGCGGACGCTGCTCGCTCGGCTTCAACGTGGTCAGGAACGGCAGGCCGTACTTCCTGACCGCCGGCCACTGCACCGAGGCCGCCTTCCTCTGGTCGGACTCCTCCGGCCGCAGGGTCGGCCGGACCGTGGACTCCAGCTTCCCCGGTGACGACTACGGCCTGGTCAGGTACACCGCCGGCGTGGACCACCCGAGCGAGGTGAACCTCTACAACGGCAGCGCGCAGGAGATCACGGGCGCGGCCGAGGCCATCGTCGGCATGGAGGTGACCCGCAGCGGCTCCACCACCCAGGTGCACTCCGGCACGGTCACCGGCCTGGACGCCACCGTCGACTACGGCAACGGCGACGTCGTGACCGGCCTCATCCAGACCGACGTCTGTGCCGAGCCCGGCGACAGCGGCGGACCGCTCTTCACCGGCCCCGACGCGATCGGCCTGACCTCCGGCGGCAGCGGCGACTGCACCTCGGGCGGGGAGACCTTCTTCCAGCCGGTGACGGAGGCTCTGGCGGACACCGGGACGGAGATCGGCTGACGGCGCGCCTCGCCTGCGGTCCCGCCCCGCGCGCGAGGGGCGGGACCGCACGCCGTCAGGTGGCCTGGGTGGGCAGCTCCGCCTCCTGCCGCCCGCGCCGCAGTGCCGCCGCCGCCATCGTGACCACGATCCCCGCCAGCGCCCACGCCGAGAGCACCAGCAGCGCGCCGGTCAGGGCGTGGCCCTCGAAGTACGCGATCGAACGCGCCGCCCACGTGCCCGCGCCCGGCGGCAGCGCCGGCCCGATCGCCTCCCAGAACGGCGGCAGCATGGGCAGCGGGAAGGCACCGCCCGCGCTCGGGTTGCCCGCGATCACCACGAGCAGGATCGCCAGCCCGATGCCGACGATGCCGAAGACGCCCTGGAGGGCGAGCGTGGCGGCGCCGACGGCGAAGGTGGTCAGCGCGCCCAGGCCCCACAGGGCGGCCACCCCACCGGGCAGGGCGCCGAGGACCGGCCCGATGACGACCGCGCCGCCGAGGCCGCCGGCCATCGACACCAGCGCCATCACGATCAGCCGGATCGCCGCGCGGCGCGGACCGGCCGGCCGGGCGCCGGTGCTGATCGCCAGGATCGAGGCGCACAGATAGCCGCCGACGCACCAGCCGACGACGAGGTAGAAGGACGACAGGCCGTCGAAGTCCCGTGCCGAGGCGGGGGCCACGTCGACGGTCCGCACGGTGCGCCGTTCCGCCTGTTCCAGGGTGCCGACGAGCTTCTCCAGGGTGGTGGCCAGGACGGTTCCGCCGCCGGAGGCGACCAGGAGCGTGTCGGTGGGGCCGGCGGGGTGGACGACCAGGGCGCCGTCGACGTCCCGGTCCGTGATCTGCTTCCGCGCGGTCGCCTCGTCGGCCACCGCGCGCGGATCGAGCGGCGAGCCGGGCAGCCGCTCCAGCCGGGCCACCGTCCGTTCGGCGACGGCCCGGGGCGCGACGACCGCGAAGGGCACGTCCCTCGGCTTCGGGTCGTGCAGCGCCCCCACGTAGGAGGCGATGAACAGCAGCTGAAGGGCGATCACACCGAGCACGAGCAGCGTGGCCCGCGGGGTGACGGCGTCCCGCACCTCGCCGAGGAACGAGCCACGGGAGTCAGGGGGGAGACCGGCGCCGGCGGTGTGCGTCATGCCACCACGGTCCGGGGCACCGGCCGCTCACGCAGGCGGGAAGGGGCCGAACGTGTGTCGCCCGTCCGTTCGAGGAACGGCCCGGGCGGGGCGGGCGCTCGGGCGGCGGGACGCACTGGCCGGAACTCTTCGACGACGTGGGCGGACCGGTGAGCGGCCGGGCCTGGAACCAGGGCCACCGAGCCCGACCGGGGCCCTTCGCCGGAAGACGGGTCCTAGTTGGCCCACGGGGGTGTGAGACGCGTGCCGTCGGCCAGTTCCGCCTCCAGGCCGAGGGAGGTGGTGACCCAGGAGACCGCGGTGTGGCCGGTGGGGTTCTCGACGCCGAGCGTCGCACCCGGGTTGACGATCACCGTGTCGCCCGCGGTGACGCGCTCGGTGCGGCCGTCGAGGGTGATGAGCAGCTCGCCGCTGAGCAGGTGGAAGATCTCCTCGCGGCTGACGGTGTGCGCGGGCGCCCTGGTCCCCGCCGGTATCTCGCCCCGCCAGGCGGCGAGCTCCCGGCTGCCGGTGCGGGGGGTGGCGTACGAGACGAAACGGGCGCCGTGGATCTCGTGCGTGACGGCTTCGGACGAGCGGACGACGGGCATGGCTGCTCCCTCCGGTCATGTGGTCAAGTAGCTTGACCAACTGGATGGGTTTATGGTCAAGCAGCTTGACCAATCCGTCAAGGGTGTTTGAATGCCTCCGTGCAGAACTCCGACGCCATGGCCCTGACCGCCGCCCTGCTCGCCGTCGCCGGTGACCTGACCCACCGGATCCACGACGGTGTCGTCGCCCGTGGCTTCGAAGGGCTGCGGCCCGCGCACGGCTTCGCCTTCACCCGGCTCCTCCCGGACGGCGCGACCGTCACCGACCTCGCGGTCCACCTGGGGGTGACCAAGCAGGCCGCGAGCCAGCTCGTCGACGAACTCGTCCGCAAGGGGTACGCCGAGCGCCGGCCCCATCCCGAGGACGCGCGGGCGCGGCTGATCGTGCTGACCGGGCGGGGGCTGGCCTGCACGCGGGCCGCGGAGGAGGCGGCGGCCCAGGCCGTACGGGCGTGGGCCGAGGTGCTCGGCGAGGACGAGGTCCGCCTGCTGCGGGACCGTCTGCTGCGTCTCGCACCCAACGGCCCGGTCAAGCCCGTCTGGTGAGGGGCCGTCACCCGGCGCGGCGGGCGCCGGACGGCTCACCGCCGGGTGGCCGCCGCCCCTGACCCGGCGCTGTGCCACCCGGCTCTCCGGGACGGCCGGCACGCCGCGGGGCCCGCCCGGACCGAGCCGCCGGACGGGCCCCGCGCGCCGCGGGTCAGCGACCGTGCCGGCCGCCCACCGCGCGCCGGCGGACCGACGCGAACAGCACCGCCGCGCCCAGCGCCAGCACGGCGGCGCCGCCGACGGCGAGGTACGGCGTGGTGCCGTCGCCGCCGGTCTCGGCGAGCCGCTCGCCGGCGCCGGCGGCCTCCGGCCGGTTGGCGCCGGTGTCCGCCGCCGCGTCCGCGCTGCCGCCGCCGGCCGTCTCGGTGGCGGTGCCGGCCGCCGGCTCCCGAGCGCCGTCGGCTTCGCCGGCCGTCTCGCCGGCCGCTTCCGCGGCCGGGTCCGCGGTCGTGTGGGGGTCGTGGTCGCCGTGGCCGTGGTTCTCGATCGTCGACTTGTCGGCACCGGCCTCGATCTGCGCGTCGGACGGCGTGGACGCCGTGGGCGCCGGGGCGGGGGCGCCGCCTCCCGCCGTACCGCTGCCGCTGCTGTTGCCGTTGCCGCCGAAGGCGATGTCCGAGCAGGAGTAGAACGCCTCCGGGCTGTCCGAGCGCTGCCAGACCGCGTACAGCAGGTGCTTGCCGGAGCGCTCGGGCAGGCTGCCGGAGAAGGTGTAGAAACCGTCGGCGGCGACCGGGTCGGTGGCCGTCGCCACCGGGTGCGCCAGGTCCAGGTCGGACCAGGCGAGCGGCCGGGCCGGGTCGTACCCGGGCTTGGTGATGTAGACGGTGAAGGTGCCCTTGTGCTGGGCCGTCACGCGGTACTTGAACGTGTACGAGCCGCTGCTCACGCTCGTCGCGGGCCAGTCGGCGCGGGCCAGGTCCAGCCCCTTGAACTCCTCGCTGTTCGCGCTGCACAGCTTGCCGTCCGGGATCACTTCCCGGTGCCGGCCGCCCGCGTCCCCGACGCGGATGCCGTTCCAGTCGTACAGCGCCTGCGTGCCGCCGGCCGCGACCGCCGCCTTGCACGCGGCCGACGTCGGGTTCTCGGCGCCCTCGGCGTAGCACTGCGCGACCCGGCTGACCGGGTCGCCCATCGTCCCGTGCGCGGACGCGGGCGCGGCGGCCAGCGCGGTCAGGGCGAGCGGGGCGATGCCGGCGGCGGCGGCGACGGCGGTGGCCCTGCGGCGTGCGGGCATGGGGACTCCTCGGAAGAGATGCGGTGGGTTGCGATGAGATGCGGTGAGACCGGCTGCCGGTTCGCGGGCCGAGCGGCCCGGGCCCGTGGGGGGCGATCAGCAAGCTAGCCCCCCGACGACCGGGAAATCGCCTGTTCGAGGCGGGTGAGGGAGATCCTTATGGCCGCGTTAAGGAAGTGATCAGACTGCCCTCAGGTAGCTACTGTTCACGGCATGACTGACGATCTCGTGGACCGGGGCCGGCGCGTCAGGCCGGCCGTCGCGGCCGACGTACCGGCGGTGAAGGACGTCACCGACACGGCGTACCACCCCTACATCGCGCGCATCGGCGTGGTGCCGCAGCCCATGGAGGCGGACCACGCGGCGGACGTGGCCGCCGGGAAGGTGTTCGTGACCGAGGAGCCCGGAAGCGGGCGGGTGGACGGCCTTGTCGTGGTCGAGGCCCGCGCCGGCCACCTGTTCCTGGACAGCATCGCCGTCCGCCCCGACGCGCACGGCAAGGGAGTGGGCAGGCGGCTGCTGGCGTTCGTCGACGCGCACGCGCGGGCGCTCGGCCTGCCCGAGGTGCGGCTCTACACGAACGCGATGATGTGGGAGAACCAGAAGATCTACCCGAAGTACGGCTACGAGGTCGTCGAACGCCGCGTGGACGGCCCCTACGACCGCATCCACTACCGTAAGCGGCTGCTCTGACGGCGCGGCCCGTCAGCCGTCCGGCCACCACACGCGGGCGATGTCCTCGCGGATCTCCGGACGCCCGCCGGGACGCTCGTCGGCCTCCTCGCGGACCCGGCGGGCGTCGGTCTTCTTCCGGGGCTTCTGCACGGTCACACGGCGCATGGCTGCCTCCTTCGAGGGGTCTGCCGGTCTCCGCGGCCTGACGGAGGCGGACCCGTTCCGCAACGCTTCCTCATCGCCGCACCCGTGTCAGTGGCGGCTGTCACGGCCCGGCTGTCAGTGGCGGGTGTCACCCTGAGGGCATGGTGAAACACGGTGACCGGCCGGTGACGGCGGGTGCGGGTGGGGACGGTGCCGGCTCCGCCGCGCCGCGTGTCGACTGGGACGCGGAGGCGGCCGCCTTCGACGACGAGCCGGACCACGGCCTGCGCGACACGGACGTGCGCCGGGCGTGGTCCGGCCGGCTCCGCTCCTGGCTCCCCGCGCGGGCGGGCGACGTCCTCGACTTGGGCTGCGGCACTGGCAGCCTGTCGCTCCTCGCTGCCGAGCAGGGGCACTCCGTCACCGGCGTCGACCTGTCGCCGGTGATGCTGGAGCGGGCGCGAGCCAAGCTCGCCGGGCATGACGCCGTGTTCCTGCCGGGTGACGCGGCGGTACCACCGGTGGGGGAGCGGCGTTTCGACGCCGTCCTCGTCCGGCATGTGCTGTGGACCCTGCCCGGCCCCGGCCGGGCGCTGCGGCACTGGCGGGGGCTGCTGCGTCCGGCCGGGCGGCTGATCCTGGTCGAGGGCGTGTGGGGGAGCATCGCCCCGGTCGGCATACCGGCGGACCGGCTCACCGCCCTCCTCGCCCCGCTCGCCGGGCAGGCGCGTGTGGAGCGCCTGTCGGACGATCCGGCGCTGTGGGGAAGAGCGGTGGACGACGAGCGGTACGCGGTGGTCTGGACACAGTGACGGGGTGACAAGGTGACGGCGTGCGGTCCGGCGTCACGCCGTCAGCGCCTCGAAACCGCCCCCGCGGGCCAGTGCCTCCAGTTCGCCGAGGGCGGCCACGGCGCGGGCCGCCGCCCCGGGGTCCCGCCCGGCCAGTCCGCTCGCGGCGAACTCGTCCTCGTCCAGGCGCCGCACGTCCGTGCCGTCCGCCGAGCGCCACAGGTCCAGGTCGAGGTCCTCGACGACCAGTTCGGTGCCGAGGAGCACGGCCGGGCGGGTGATGTCGCAGTACCAGCCCTTGAGGGCGCCCGAGGCGGCGCGGACCTCCTTCACGGAGTACCACCGGTCGCGCCAGTAGTGCTCCGTGAAGACGTCGCCGGCCTCGAAGCGGACGAAGCCGAAGTCGCGGACGCCGGCGCCGGCCCAGGGAGCGCGGACGGTGACCCGGGTGCCGTCGTCGGCCACGAGCACGGCACGGTAACGGATCTTCGTCCGGCCCGCCTTGACCAGGACGACGTCCAGCTCGCGCCCCGGGTCAGCCGATGCGGCGGGCATAGCGCACCTCCGTGGCGCAGACCTCGTAGCCGAGCCACTTGTTGACGGCGAGCATCGGGCCGTTGCCGGTGTCGTTGCCCGTGAATGCCTCCGTGAACCCGGCGGCCCGGGCCCGGTGCAGGGAGGCGGCCTTGACGAGCTTGGCCAGACCCCGGCCGCGGAAGGCGCGGGCGGTGCCGGTCATGGCGGTCGAGTAGCGCGTCCCGCCGTCGGTGTACGCGGCGGTGAAGGCGACCGGGCGGCCGCCGGCGACCGCCACCGTCGTCAGGCCGAGGTTCAGCAGGGGGTGCTTCCAGGTCTCCTCGACCCAGGTCGCGTAATCGGTGAACTCGGCCTCGATGTCGCTCGGTTCGTCCGACGTCGTCTCCGCGTCCAGGTCGAACAGCGGGCGCGGGTCGTCCGCGTAGTCGGCGGCGGTGCGCAGCTCGGTGCCCGGGGGAGGGGACGGCAGCGGCGGGAGCGGGCCGGCCGCGAGGTCCAGGCGGAGGAAGTGGGCGGAACGGCGCCTGCCGTAGCCGTGCCGTGCGGCGAAGGCGTGGTTCGCCGGCTCGTCCAGCGCCCAGGCGTACAGCTCCGTCGCCCCCTGGTCGGCCAGGTACTCCTCGGCGGTGCGCGCCAGCAGCCCGCCGGCGCCGCGCCGGGTGCGGTCGGGGCGCACGTAGACGTTGAGGAATCCCCGGCCGGGCTCGGGGCTGTCGTGGGCGAGGCCCACCTGGGCGGTGCCGATCACCTCCCCGTCCTCCTCCGCGACCAGGGACCGGAAGCGGGCGCCCGGGTGCGTGCGGGTGAGGGCGTGGAGCACGGACTCGGGAGTGACCAGCATGAACGGCAGGGCGAGATGCCGGACCCGGGCGAAGCCCTCCAGATCGGAGCGGACGTCGGGGCGCAGATCGCGCACGATCACTGTCATGGGCGCGCACGCTACGCGGGAACCTCTCCGCACGCCTCCCCTTTTCGGGCGGGCGAGGGCGGGTGCGGGTTCCGTCGGGTGCGGGACAATCACCCCGTGACCTTGAAGATCCACATCGACGACGGCGGCGTACCGCCCTACGAACAGGTGCGCGCGCAGATCTCCGAGCAGGCCCGCTCCGGCGCGCTCCCGGTGGGGTACCGGCTGCCGACCGTGCGGGGGCTGGCCGAGTCGCTGGGGCTCGCCGCCAACACGGTCGCCAAGGCGTACCGGGCCCTGGAGACGGACGGCGTGATCGAGACGCGGGGCCGTCACGGCACGTTCGTGGCCGCCGCGGGCCCGGCCGCCGAGCGGGAGCTGGCGTCCGCCGCGCGGTCCTACGCCGAGCGGGCCCGGCGGCTCGGGCTGACGGAGGCCGAGGCGCTGACGGCCGTACGGGACGCCCTGCGGGCGGCGTACGGGGAGTAGGGCCCGGCGGTGCGGAGGGGCCGGGCGGTGCGGAGGGGCCGGGCGGCCCGGGAGGGGCCGGGCGGTGCGGAGGGGCCGGGCGGCCCGGGAGGGCGCCGGATGTCCCTCAGGCGGGCGCCGGACGACCCGGCGTCCGCGTCACCGTCAGCCCCGCCGCCCCAGCCGGCCCGGCGAACGACACCGCGTCGCGCACCGCCGCCGCGTCCGGGCCGGTGGTGAAGCACGCGTACACGTCCGCCGGCCCGGACCAGGCGGCGGCGATCCGGGCCGCCCAGGACGCCAGGGCCCGTCGGCCGTAGCGCGGCCGGGGCGAGGCACGGCCCCGAAGGAAGGGGCAAAGCGGCGAAAGCGGTCGCCGTGCCCGTCGCGGCGGCTACAGGTACAGCCCCGCCTCGGCGTCGCCGCGCGGTTCCGGCAGCGCCGTCGGGGACGTCCCCCGGCGCAGCGCGTACAGCTCCGCCAGCGTCGCGCCCTCGCGGCCGACGCCCTCCTCGCGGCCCAGCCAGGTCACCGCCTCCCGCCGGGTCAGCGGCCCGACCTCGATGCGGGCCAGGCAGCGGCCGGGGCGTACGACGGCCGGGTGGAGCCGCTCCAGGTCCTCGTTGGTGGTGACGCCGACCAGGACGTTGCGGCCCTGGCCGAGCAGACCGTCCGTCAGGTTCAGCAGGCGGGACAGCGCCTGGCCCGCGGTGTGCTTGGCTTCGCCGCGGATCAGCTCGTCGCAGTCCTCCAGCAGGAGCAGCCGCCAGCGGCCCTTGCCCGCCGCGTCCTCCTCGCCGATGGCGATGTCCATGAGATAGCCGACGTCGGAGAAGAGCCGCTCCGGGTCGAGGACGCAGTCGACCTGGCACCAGTCCCGCCAGGACCGGGCCAGCGTCCTGAGCGCCGAGGTCTTGCCGGTGCCCGGCGGCCCGTGCAGGAGCAGCAGCCGGCCAGCGATGTCCTCGGGCGTCGTCCTCATCAGGCGGTCCATCGCCTCCGCGACCGGCGCGGTGTAGTTGGCGCGCACCTCGTCCCAGGTGCCGGCCGCGATCTGCCGGGTGGTGCGGTGCGGGCCGCGGCGCGGGGAGACGTACCAGAAGCCCATGGTGACGTTCTCCGGCTGCGGTTCGGGCTCGTCGGCCGCGCCGTCGGTCGCCTGGTCGAGGACCTTCTGCGCCAGTTCGGCGCTGGTCGCCGTCACCGTGACGTCGGCGCCCCGGTTCCAGCGGGAGACCAGCACCGTC
Organism: Streptomyces sp. NPDC006134; assembly: GCF_040628835.1. NCBI lineage: Bacteria > Bacillati > Actinomycetota > Actinomycetes > Kitasatosporales > Streptomycetaceae > Streptomyces > Streptomyces sp. NPDC006134. The sequence continues at coordinate 60,237 of NZ_JBEXTV010000018.1, forward strand.
CAGCCGTCGCCCTCCGCCAGGACGGCGCTGCGGTCGTCGTCGCGGGCGGCGCGCAGCACGCGCGCACCGGGCGGCAGGAGGGTCGCCCCGGACCGTACGCGGTCGATGTTCACCGCGTGGGAGTACGGCTGCTCGCCCGTCGCGAAACGGCCGAGGAACAGCGCGTCGACGACGTCGGCAGGGGAGTCGCTGTCGTCGACGTGGAGCCGGATCGGCAGCGCGTCGTGAGGGTTCGCAGACATGCCGCCATGATCCGGCACCCGGGCGCCGCGTGCACCCGGTTTCCGGGGTGCGCGCGGCGCGGGGGCCCCGGAAACCGGCTCAGAGCCCCGAACGGAAGGGGCGTCCGGCTCGCGACGCCCGGCACGCACGCTCGCCGTGGTGCCGAAACGCCCACGCGGCTCCGCCACGAGGGCGCTTTGGCGCCTTGCGAGGCACGCACCGGACGCCGCGAGCCGATCGGATTCCCCTTCTGCCCGGGGCTCTCAGGCGCGGGCGCGCAGGACCCGCCCGCGGACCTGCCGGGCCCGGCGGACCACGGCGTACCCCTTCGTCAGGGCCCGGTCCCGGGCGAAGGTGCGGGCGATGGCCCGGCCCTCGATCAGCCGCTCGAACTCGTCGGGCCCGGTGCTGCGGCGCACGGTGACGCGGCGCAGGGCGTACGGCCCCTGCCGCCGCCGCGCCAGCCCGTTGCCGACGGCGAGCGCCTGCGCGTACCCCGTCTCGCGCACCGCCCGCCGCACCCGGCGGTCGGAGTAGCCGTACGGATAGGCGAACGAGACCGGGGCGGCGCCCAGCTGGTCGGAGACGATCTCCTTGCACAGGATCAGCTCCGAGCGCAGCCGTTCGTCGTCGAGCTGGTCGAGCTGCGGATGGCTGTGGCTGTGCCCGCCGATCTCGACGCCCGCGCCGGCCAGCTCCCGGACCTGGTCCCAGTCGAGCATGGTGTCCAGAGCGCCGCCGGTGTCGTACGGGCCGCGCAGCCACCCGGTGGAGACGAAGAGCGTGGCCGGGAAGCCGTGCTTGGCCAGGGCGGGCAGGGCGTGGCGGTGCACGCCCTCGTAGCCGTCGTCGAAAGTGACGAGCACCGGCCGGGCGGGCAGCGGGCCGCCCGAGCGCCAGGCGGCGGCCAGTTCGGCCGTGGTCAGGGGGGTCAGCCCCCGGTCGGCGACGACGGCCATCTGCTCCGCGAACGCCTCCGGGGTCACCGACAGGGCGCGGGTGGCGTCGTTCGGGTCGGAGGCGACCGCGTGGTACATGAGGACCGGTACCCGGGGGTCGTCAGTCACGGGCCGCCTCCCCGATCCGTGCGACGGAGAACCGGACGCCCCCGCGCCGCGCCCGGACGCTGCCCACCACGTAGCCGCCCGCCGCCGTGAGCACCCCGGCGACGATCGCGCCCGCCCGTCCCGCGCCGCCCGGCCGGGCCAGCAGCGCGTCACGCAGCCCGCGCGCCACCCCGGCCGGCAGGACGCGCGTGGCGTACCGGCGTTCGGACTCCAGCCCCTTGTCCGCGCCGACGCTGCGCGCCACCAGCGCCTTGGACAGGCCCTCGGCGTAGGTGCGGGTGCGGAAGTAGGCGAAGTGCTCGCGCGCCTCGGGGACCCGGTGGTGGATCACCGCCCGGTCGTCGACGAGCAGGACGGCGTCGGGCCGGGCGCGGGTGAGCCGGATGCACAGCTCGGTCTCCTCGCAGCCCAGCGGCCGTTTGTCGCCGTCGCGCCCGATGCCGGTGGCGAAGCCGCCCGCCGCGTCGAAGGCGCTGCGGCGGAAGGAGGCGTTGCCGCCGAGGACGTTGCGCACCCGGGCCCGGCCGGGCGGCAGGCCCTTGTAGGTGCAGCCCACCACCCAGTCGAACTCCTCCGGGAACCACGCCGGACGGCGGCCCGACGCCCAGATCGGCACCGTGCGCCCGCCGACGGCCATGACCCGGGGGTCGGCGTACCCCTCGGCGAAGTGCCTGAGCCAGTCCCGTTCGGCGACGGCGTCGTCGTCGAGGAAGGCGACGATCTCCCCGCGCGCGGCGGCGATGCCGGTGTTGCGGCCGGCGGACAGGCCGCGGGGGCCCGCGTTGGCGAGCACCCGCACCTCACCCGCCGGCCCGTGCCCTGCGTCCTCTCCGCGCCCCTCGCCCTCTCCGGGTCCCTCGTGTCCCTCGTACTCCTTGTACTCCTTGTACTCCTTGGCCAGCCGGTCGCGGAGACTCTCGTTGTGGTCGACGACCAGCAGGATCTCCAGGGCCGGGTGGGACTGCGCCCGCACCGAGGCGACCGCCGCGAGGATGTCCTCCCAGCGGTCCTCGGTGTAGGCGCAGATCACGACGGAGATACCGAGGGTGCCGGTGGCGCCGGTGGCGCCGGTGGCGCTGGTGGTGCCGGGAGTGCCGGGAGTGCCGGGAGTGCTCAAGACACCTTCCCCCGGACCGCGCCGAGCACCGGCGAGTGCGTACGGCTGCGCAGGGCGCGGCGGTTGGAGCGCTCCTGGAGGATCACTCTCAGCACGCGCAGCCCGTCCCGCACGGCCCGCAGGTTGCTGGTGCCGTGGATACGCAGGTACTCGTGGCTGGGGATCTCCTGCACCTTCAGCCCCGCCTTGACGACCCGGATGTTCATCAGGGTCTCCACCTCGAAGCCCGTGCAGTCGAGGTCGATCTTGTCCAGGCAGTGCCGCCAGAACGCGTTGTAGCCGTAGCACAGGTCGGTGTAGCGGGCGCCGAACTTGCGGTTGACGACCGCGCACAGGGCGGCGTTGCCGAGCCTGCGGATGAAGGTCATGTCGTCGGTGCCGCCGCCGTTGGCGAAGCGGGAGCCCTTGGCGAAGTCCGCGCCCGAGACGAGGGCGGAGACGTAGCTCACGATCTCCTGGCCGTCGGCGGAGCCGTCCGCGTCGACCATCACGATGATGTCGCCGGTGCACTCCTTGAACCCGGTGATCAGCGCGTCCCCCTTGCCCTTGCCGCGTTGTCCGACGACCTTGACGTCCGGCCACAGCTCCCGGGCGACCTCGACGGTGTTGTCGGTGGAGTTGCCGTCGACGAGGACGACCTCGTGTATCCAGTCCGGCAGTGTCTTGAAGACGTACGGCAGGTTCTCCGCCTCGTTCATGGCGGGGATCACCACGCTCACCGGCGGCGCGATGGCCAGGTGCGAGGAGACGGGCCGGTATTTCCCGGCGGTCGACGGGCCGGTGGCCGACGGATCGTGGTCCGCGGTCGCCGGCTGCAGCGCTGAGCTCATGAGTCTGGTCCCTCTCGTCCGGCGGGCCGCCGCCCCCGGGCGGCCCGGCTCTGTGTCCGGTTCGAAAGGGGGGTTCTCACCCGCGGCACGACGGAATGGGTCTCCGCACATGCCGGGTGAGCTGGCAAAGCCTGTCGGCGCCGGAAAACGGCAGCCGACCGCGCGGCACGGCTCGGTCACGTGGTGCGGTCACCGAGCTCGGCCCCCCCCTACCGCGCCCCGCACGGGCCGTCGCGGTCCTTGAGCCCTCCCCTAGAGCCGTGTGCCGACGGACCGGTGCGAGTGAGATGTATGACGGTATTGACGATTGAACCTCTATGGCAAGACCTGTAACGAGGCCTCACGTTTTTGTTGGTTTGCCGGTCATCGGCCATCCGTCCGCGCGGCGGGGCCGGTTCGTGGACCGTGCGACCGGTGCGGTCGCCGCCACCGTCGGGCCGCGTCCGCTGCCTATGCCATGCATGGCCGACTTTGCCCCCCGAAGCGCCGGATGCCGGGCTTCAATGTCGCTCAGTCCCGTACGCACCGTCAAGACGAGGTCTGCGCTCCGTCACTTTTTCGTTCGTTCTTGAATGACCATAGTCATTTTTGGCATGGACACTTCCTGTCAACACGTCCCGCTGCTACGACGGTTGAGGCAGAGATCCTGCTAAAGGGAGGTTCCATGAGACGTTCCCGAATTGCCGGCTTCCTGGCCTCACTCGCCCTCGCGGCCGGCACCGCCCTCGCCGGCGCCACGGCGGCGCAGGGCGCCCCCACCGCCGTATCCGGCGACTACGTGGCCCTCGGCGACTCCTACTCCTCCGGGGTCGGCGCGGGCAGCTACATCTCCTCCAGCGGCGACTGCAAGCGCAGTACGAAGGCGTTCCCCCAGCTGTGGGCCGCCGCCCATTCACCCTCGGCATTCCATTTCACCGCTTGCTCGGGCGCCCGAACGAGTGATGTTCTCGCCGGGCAGCTCGGCCCGCTCGGCTCCTCCACGGGCCTGGTGTCCCTGACCGTCGGCGGCAACGACGCCGGTTTCGCCGACGTCATGACGACCTGTGTGCTCCAGTCCGACAGCGCCTGCCTGTCGCGCATCGCCACCGCGAAGGCGTACGTCGACTCCACGCTGCCGGGGCGGCTCGACAGCGTCTACTCGGCCATCCGCGACCGGGCCCCCAACGCCCGCGTCGTCGTCCTCGGCTACCCCCGCTTCTACAAGCTCGGCACGTCCTGTCTCGGCCTCTCCGAGACCAAGCGGAAGGCGATCAACGACGCGTCCGACCACCTGAACGCCGCGATCGCCAAGCGCGTCGCCGACCACGGCTTCACCTTCGGCGACGTACGTCCCCCCTTCACCGGCCACGAGATCTGCTCCGGCAGCTCCTGGCTGCACAGCGTCAACTGGCTCAACATCGGCGACTCGTACCACCCGACCGCGGCTGGCCAGTCCGGCGGCTACCTGCCGGTGCTCGACAGCGCCGCCTGAGCCGTCACCGCGGCACGGAAAGTCCCAAGCGGAAGGAGAAGGAGAGGGGAGAGGAGGGGGGAAGGAAGGAGGAAGGGAGGAGGGAAGGCCCTGCCGGCCGGGGTCTTCCCTCCTTCGCGTGTTCCGGAGGGAGTGAGATCGCCCACGTTCCCGGCGCGGAGGGCGCACGGGCGCACACGGCCCGGGGTGCCCGGGGCGCGGCGGCGGGGGAAGCGGGCGCCCCGGCGCCGGAGGGGCGCACGGGCCTCACCCCGCGGCGGACGCGACGGCCCGCAGAGGAGGCCGTGTCCACCGGCTGCCGCGCGCACGCCCCGGCATACCACCGCGCGACCTGGGCTTCCGTGCCGGCGACACGCCTGGCCGGCGTCCCGGACCGGCCCGCCCGCCGCGTCACTGGCCGTGACCACGGGCCCCGGCGAAGGAACGACACGGGCCGCCGGCCAGGCCGTTGTCCAACTCGCCCCGAAGCACTTTGGATTCGGAGAGTAATCGTCAACCCCCTTGCGGGGAAGGTGAATCCCGCGACCGCGATACACGCGTGCCGCCCTGGGGCGATAGGGTTAGCCTGCCCGGGCCGGGTGGACTCGTACGGGTGGGGAGTGACATGGAACAGATAACAGTGCGCAGCAGGGCCAGGGTCCCTGCGATCACCTGCGGGAGCAGTGCGACCAGTTCGCGCCTCGACCGCCACCTCGCAGTGCTCGGAGGGCCCGCCCTTCCGCAGCGGGAGACGCTGGAGGCGACCTCGCTGATGCGTGAGCTGACCGCGCGTGAGCCCGCGCACCGGCGCAGCAGCCGGGGTGCGCAGGTGCGCCGGGTCTCGCTCTTCGCGCCACTGCGCCGACTGCGCCGCTCGCTCTTCGGCGGCAACTGAGGCCCGCGCTCCGGCGATCACACCGTTCCGGCTCGGCGCCGCGTACACGTCGTCCGTCATCCCCACGGCACGCGGCGGCGCCCCGGTGTGTTCCCGAGCGCGGGCATGTTCTACGCCCGGCCGCCCGCCCCACGCCTTGGCCGCACCCTTCTCCCACGGCCTCCACGGCCCCACGGCCCCGACGGTCCCGTCCCCGGCTCCGCCCGCGAGGACGCCGCCGTGAGCGGGGCCCGCTCCGGTGTCACATCGGGCCGATGACCTTCTTGCGCAGGTGCCTGTAGACCACCGACGTCCGGACGTCGGCCAGTTCCGGGCGCTTTGTCAGCTCGTCCAGGACCACCGCGTGCAGATGGTCGGTGTCCCGGACGGCGACGTGTACGAGGAAGTCGTCGTTCCCGGTGAGGGTGAAGACCGAGACGACCTCGGGCATCCCCTCCAGGAAGGTCTGGAAGTCCTCGATCACCGCACGCGTCGGCGGGCGGACCCGTACGGCGATCATCGCCTGCAGCCCGCGGCCGATGGCCGCGAGATCCGCCTCCGCGTGAAACCCCGTCAGGACGCCGCTCCTGCGCAGCGACCGGATGCGCTCCAGACACGTGGACGGGGCGATGCCGAGTTCCTCGGCCATGTCCCGGTTGGTGCGCCGACCGTCTTCCTGGAGCATCCGCACCAGCGCCGAATCTAGTTCGTCCATGCCTGCCTCATCCCACCGGATTCCGAAGGTAATTCGGACTCTTCGCATCACCTTCGATGATGTTGTTAGCCTCCAGCCTAGTTGGCTGACGTTCGTTCGATGGCGGTGGGAACGTCGGCGCCGGTGGAGGAAAGGGGCGACGGGCTATGCGTGAACGGAGGCCCACGGTGTGGGCGGTGGGCGCGGTCATGGCGGCCGCGCTGTTCTGGAGCAGTTCGTACGCGGTGACCAAGCGGGTGCTGGAGGACGTCGGCCCGCTCAGCACCGGCGCCATCAGGTTCACCCTCGCGGCGTTGCTCCTGGGCGTGACGGTACGGCTGAGCCGGCGCCGCCCGGCCCGGCCGGACCCGCGGCAGCGGCGGCAGCTCCACCTGAGCGGGTTCCTCGGCATCACCGTGTACTTCATCCTGGAGAACGTCGGTGTCGACCTGTCCACGGCCTCCGACGCGTCGCTGATCGTGGCCACGTACCCGCTGATGACGATGCTGGTGGAGCTGGTCCTCTTCCGTACCCGGATGCCGCTGCCGAGGGTGGCGGGCGTGCTGCTGGCCACTGCCGGTGCCTTCCTCGTCGTACGCAACGGGGCCGAGGTCGGCGGCGGTTCGCGCTGGCTGGGGGACGTCCTGCTGCTGCTCGGCGGGCTGGCCTGGGCCGGCTACAACGTGCTCGGCAAGCAGGCGAGCGCCGGCCAGGACGCCATGAGCGTCACCTACCACCAGACCCTGGCGGGCGCGGCCGGTTTCCTGCTCGCGTCCCTGCTGGAGGCCGGCGACTGGCGGATGCCGGACGCAACCGCCTCGTCGCTGCTGGTCTACCTGGCCGTGGCGTGCTCGGTCGGCGGTTTCCTGCTCTACAACTACGGCCTGCGCAGGATGGCGTCGAGCGTCGCGGTCAACATCCTCAACCTGGTCCCGGTCTTCGGTGTCGTCGGCGCCGTCGTGATCAACGGGGAGACGATCCGGCTCGCCCAGGTGGCGGGCGGCGTGATCATCGTCATCGGGGTGGCGCTGGGCATGGTCGAGCGGGGGCGGGGCGCCGAGGCGAAGCCGGACGCGGGGGGAAGCGAGCCTTCCGGGACCGTGGCCGCCCGGGCCGCGGCGCAGGCGGGACCGGCAGGGCAGGCGGGACCGGCGGTGCCGGTGCCGGGCGAGCCCGGAGCGGCTGCACCGGCCGCGTACGGAGTGCACGACGTGCACGACGGGGTTCGGTAGCCGCCGGGTGCACCGGCCCGGAGCAGGGCCGGGCGGGACCCGGCCGGGACGGTCGTCCGGCCCGGCCCCGCCCGTTCGCCGGTGGCCTTCACCGGCGGCCTTCACCATGGTCGAGCCCGGCGGGCGTCGGCGGCGCTCACGGCCGATGCGCCCGGAACCGGCCGGTCACCGCCCGCCGTGCGCGTACCGGCGTGCGGCGAGCGGCGTGAACACCGCCAGCAGCACCGCGCACCAGGCCAGTGACCCGGCGACCGGATGCGCCACCGGCCAGGCGGCCCCCTCCGGCACGGGAGCGTTGCCGAACAGGTCCCGCAGCGCCGTCGCCACCGCGCTGATCGGATTCCACTCGGCGACCGTGCGCAGCCAGCCCGGCAGGCCGTCGGCCGGGATGTAGGCGTTGGACAGCAGCGGCAGCAGGAACGTGGCGCCGCCGAGCTGCCCGGCGGCCTCCTCGTTCCGGGTCAGCAGGCCCAGGAAGATCCCCGCCCACGTCGTCGCGAACCGGAACAGCAGCAACAGGCCGAGGGCGCCCAGCGCTTGCGGCACACTCCCCTCGATCCGCCAGCCCACCGCGAGCCCGACCAGCAGGAGCGGCACCGTCCCGGCCGCCGTGACCACCACGTCCGCGACCGCCTGGCCGAGCGGCACCGCGGCCCGGCTCACCGGCAGCGCGCGGAAGCGGTCCGTCACCCCCCGGTGGACGTCCTGCGCCGCCTGGAACATGCCGGTCATGATCCCGTTCGCGGCCGTCGCCACCAGCAGGCCCGGCACCAGGAAGGAGCGGTACTCCTCGCCGGGCATCGCCAGCGCGCTGCCGAAGACGTAACCGAAGAACAGCAGCATGGTGACCGGCATCGTCTGGGTGAGGATCAGCAGGCCGGGGTTGTTCCGCGCCCGCCGCAGCTGACGGCCCAGCATCGCCGTGCCGTCGTACACCAGTGAGCTCATGCCGCACGCTCCTCGTCGCCGCCGGTGGTGCCGTCCGTGGTGCCGTCCGCGGCCGTGCCTTCGGTGAGCCGCAGGAAGACGTCGTCGAGGGTCGGTGGCCGCAGGCTCGCGTCGAGCAGCGGCACGCCCGCCGCGTCCAGTTCGCGCACCAGGCGGGGGAGGGTGAGCGTGGTGTCCCGGGTCACCGCCCCGACCGCGTTGCGGTCCCGGTCGAACGACGGCTCGGCCCCGGTCATCCGGTCCAGGACGGCCGCCGCCCGCACCATGGCGTCCGCGTCGGCGACGACGACCTCGGCGTGCGTGCCCATCACCGCCTTGAGCTGCGCCGGTGATCCCGTGTGCGCGACCCGCCCCCGGTCCACCAGGGCGACGTCGTCGGCGAGCTGGTCGGCCTCCTCCAGGTACTGCGTGGTCAGCAGCACCGTCGTGCCCTCCCGCGTCAGCTCGCGCACGGCCTCCCAGATGTCGTTGCGGGCGGCCGGGTCCAGCCCGGTCGTCGGCTCGTCCAGGAACAGGACGTCGGGCCGGCGCACCAGGCTCGCGGCCAGGTCGAGCCGCCGCCGCATGCCGCCGGAGTAGGTGGAGGCGGGCCGGTCGGCGGCCTCGGTCAGCCCGAAGCGGCCGAGCAGTTCCGCGGCCCGGTCCGCCGGACCGCGCACCCGGTGCAGCCGGGCGAACAGCCGCAGGTTCTCCCGTCCGGTGAGGTCGCCGTCGACCGACGCGTACTGCCCGGTGACGCCGATCCGGCGGCGTACCGCGGCGGCCTCCCGCACGAGGTCGTGCCCGGCGATCCGGGCGGAGCCCGCGTCGGGCCGCAGCAGCGTCGTCAGCAGCCGGACGGCCGTGGTCTTGCCCGCCCCGTTCGGCCCGAGGACCGCGCAGACCGTCCCCGCGGCCACCGCGAGATCCAGCCCGCGCACCGCGTGGACCCGGCCGAACCGCTTCTCCAGACCTTCACTAAGTACAGCGTACGTAGTAGTCATGAGGCGACCATAGCGCACTACGTACGGTGTACGTAACTAGGATGGGGCGAGAGGTGATGACCGATGGCGGGCCGAGCGGCCGTACCCGAAGTGATCTGGGCGCGCCCCGAGCGCACGGGCCGTGGGCCCCGCCCGGCGTACACCCGCGCCGACATCGCGGCGGCGGCGGTGCGGATCGCCGACGCCGAGGGGCTCGACGCGGTCTCGATGCGCCGTGTCGCCGCCGAACTGGGCTGCGGCACCATGTCGCTCTACAACTACGTCCCCCGCAAGGAGGATCTGTACGAGCTGATGGTGGACGCCGTCGCCGGCGAGCACGAGTTGTGGGAGCCCTCGGGCGACTGGCGCGCCGACATGCTCCGGGTGGCCCGGCAGACCCGCGCGCTGATGCGCCGGCACCCGTGGCTGCCGCGCCTGATGTCGTCGGCGTACGGCTTCGGCCCCAACGCCCTGCGCTATCTGGAGCACTGCATGGCCTGCCTCGACCCGTTCGACGCGCCCTACGGCACCAAGATGGAGCTGGTCGCGATGCTGAACGGCTGCGTCACCATGTACACCGCGAACGAGCTGGCCACGGCGGAGCGCACCCGGTCGCTGCCGTGGTCGGAGGAACAGGAGAACGCCGTGCGGGCCGCCTACCTGGGCGGCCAGGTGGCCGGCGGCGCCTATCCCCGCCTGGCCGCCGCCTTCCTGCAGGACGCCGGGCCGATCGACCTGGAGGCGGTGTTCGAGCGCATGCTGGGACGGGTGCTCGACGGTTTCGATCCCGCGGGCCGGTGCCCGCCGGGTTCCGGCGACGACAGGGCCTAGGGCAGGGGCGTCGCCGGGGCGGCGTCGGTCCTGGGGCTGTGTCGCTCCTGGAACTGCGTCGGCCCTAGAGGAGCGCGAACTGCCCCTCCGGGCCCTCCTCCTGGTGGTCCAGCACCGAGGCGGGCCGGCGGGCCCGCTCCGGCACCGGGAGCACTCCCGCCGCGCGCAGCTCGGCCGCGGTGACCGGTTCCGTCACCGTCAACGCGTCCAGGGACGGGCGGAGTTCGGCGAGCAGCGCGAGGACCGTGATGAGCTCCAGGAGTTCCGAGGTCCAGGTCTGCGGCCAGCCGGCCGGGCCGATCGCGGCCAGCGTGCCCGGCTCGCCCCCGGCGGTGCGGGCCGCGAACCACCGCTCCAGGACGCGGACCCCGCCCGCCTCGAAGTCCCAGGCGTCCGCCGGCACCGGGGAGATGCGGCCCTCGCCGAGGTGGAGCGTCTCCTCGTCCCGGTCGTAGTGGAGGGCGCGGGGGCGCGGCGGCAGCGGGGCGCGGACGTACGGGCGGCGCCCGCCGGGCAGCTTGGGGCGCTCGCCGTCGCGCCGCATCAGCCACAGCGCGCGGTGTCCCAGCGCGACACCGTGGGCCCACAGGGCGGGGTCCGCGGTGAGCGGGACGCGCGGGCCCGGGCGGGCCGCCGCCACGATCCAGGCCAGCACGTCCGGCGGGGCGGGGGTGTGGCCGAGGCGGGCGGCGAGGTGGTCCAGGAGGCCGGGGGCCAGGTTGGGCTCCGTGCCGCCCGGGCGGCGGTAGAGCGGGCGGACGCGGCCGGGGCGGAGCAGCGGGAGCAGGGAGGTGGCGAGGAGGAGGGGGCCGGGAGCGGGGGAGGGGCCGGGCGTCTCCAAGACGAAGATCTGCCGCTCGTCCGCCACCCGCCACAGCTCCGGGCGGGCCGCGTCGATCAGCCGGTGGTCGGGGATCAGCCACTGCTCGTCGAACGGGGCGCACAGCACCCGGACCGGCTCCGGGCACGGGCCCGTGGCGCGCGCCAGCCGCTCCGTGCCGCCGCCCCGGCCCGGGAGCTGCCCGACCGCCGTGTGCAGCGTGCGCGAGCGCGTCGGCTCGAACAGGACCTCGCGTCCGGGCCCCTCCGCCTTCACCAAGGCGTCCCAACGGGACCTGAGCGACGCCGGGTCGGGGCCCGCGGGCCAGCTCCGGCCGAGCCGCGGCGGTGCGACGGACCACGGCATGAGGTCCGCCAGCAGCGGAGTGTCCTCGTACGTCACGCCGGGCATCGTACGACGGTGCGCGAGGGCGTCAGGTGGCATCCAGCGTGACCGAGAAGGAGAAGCGGTCGCCCCGGTAGTGGATGACCGCCACGTCCAGCACCCGCCCGTCCGGGTCGTAGGTGACGCCCGTGTAGTGCAGGATCGGGCTGAGCAGCGGGACCCGCAGCAGCCGTGCCGTCTCCGGGTCCGCGAGCCGGGCCTGGACGGTGTCCGTGATCCGGCTGATGTCCGCGCCGGCGACGTCCCGCAGCACCTTGGTCATCGGCCGGCGGGCCAGGTCGTCCGGCTCGATGCGCGCGGCCAGTTCGGGGCGGATCCAGTTGCGGGCGTGGTTGGTCGGCTCACCGGTCTTCTCGTCGCGGCGCAGCCGGTGGTACGTCGCCGTCTCGTCCAGATCCGGGAAGTACTCGGCGAGTTCCGCCGGTACCGGCCCGCTGCCGTGCTCCAGCAGCTCGGTCACCATGCCGGACTGCTGGGCCACGATCGCGTCCACCGACCCCAGCAGCCGTACCGGGGTGCCCCGCCGGGCGTGCGGCTCGATGAACGTGCCGCGCCGGCGGTGGCGGCTGATCAGCCCCTCCTCCTCCAGCTCCTTCAGCGCCTGCCGCATGGTCAGCACGCTCACGCCGTAGTGCCCGGCCAGCTGCTCCTCGGTGGGCAGGCGCAGCGGGTCCCGGGGCGAGCGGCCGAGTATCGAGGCGCGCAGCGACTGCGAGACCTGGTACCACAGCGGCAGCTTGCGGTTCAGGACGAGGGAGTCCGGGGCGAAGGAGGTCACGGGACCATCCGTACCTGCGGGGGAGGGATCAGGGCAAGGGGCGGAAGTGCCGCTCCAGGCCCTGCCAGACGTCGTCGTAGCGCTGTTGCAGGTGTTCGGCGCGGGCCGCCTGGGGCGTGAGGGTCACGGGCCGCCGCGTCTCGAACATGAACGCCAGCCCGTCGTCGATCTTCTGCGGCCTCAGTTCGGCGGCGCTCGCCCTGTCGAACGTCTCCCGGTCCGGTCCGTGCGCCGACATCATGTTGTGCAGCGAGCCGCCGCCCGGCACGAAGCCCTCCGCCTTGGCGTCGTAGGCGCCCTCGATCAGGCCCATGTACTCGCTCATCACGTTGCGGTGGAAGTACGGCGGCCGGAACGTGTCCTCGCCCACCAGCCAGCGCGGCGCGAAGACGACGAAGTCGACGCCCGCGAGCCCCGGGGTGTCGGAGGGGGAGGTGAGCACCGTGAAGAGGGACGGGTCGGGGTGGTCGTAGGAGATGGTCCCGAGCACGTTGAAGCGGCGCAGGTCGTAGACGTACGGCACGTGGGTGCCGTGCCAGGCGACGACGTCGAGGGGGGAGTGGCCGTAGGTGGCCGTCCAGAGGTTGCCGCAGAACTTGCTGACCACCTCCACCGGGCCCTCGACGTCCTCGTACGCCGCGACCGGGGCCAGGAAGTCCCGCGGGTTGGCGAGGCCGTTGGCGCCGATCGGGCCGAGGTCGGGGAGGCGGAAGGGGGCGCCGTAGTTCTCGCAGACGTAGCCGCGGGCGGCCGGGCTCTGCCCGCCGTCGGGCGCGGTGTCGAGCAGCTCGACGCGGAAGCGGACCCCGCGTGGGATCAGCGCCACATGGCCCGGCTCGGCGTGCAGCAGGCCGAATTCGGTGCGCAGCAGCAGCCCGCCGCGCTCCGGCACGATCAGCAGCTCGCCGTCGGCGTTGCCGAAGACCCGGTCCATCGAGGCGTTGGCGTGGTAGAGATGCACGGCCATGCCGGTGCGCTGGGTGGCGTCGCCGTTGCCGCCGAGGGTCCACAGGCCCGCCAGGAAGTCCGTCCCGGGGGGCGGTTCGGGCAGCGGGTTCCAGCGCAGGCGGTTGGGGTCGGGGACCGTGTCGGTGAAGGGCGCGGTGCGGATCGCGCCGTTGTCCGTGCGGGTGAACGCCGGGTGCGCGGCCGACGGGCGGATGCGGTACAGCCACGAGCGCCGGTTGTACGCCCTCGGCTCGGTGAACGCCGTGCCGCTGAGCTGTTCCGCGTACAGGCCGAGGGGCGCCCGCTGCGGCGAGTTGCGGCCCTCGGGCAGGGCGCCCGGTACGGCCTCGGAGCTGTGCTCGTTGCCGAAACCGGATAGATAAGACAGATGCGATGGATGCGACAGGTGTGTCAGTCGCTCCGCGGTCTTCCGCGCTCCCCCACGCTCGAACCCGCTCGCGCGGGAGGTACCCCCATCGCCCATGATCGCTCCCTCGCCACCCGCACCACACGCCGACGGCCGCCGGCCGATGCCGGCCGGCTCCGTGACGGATTCCTATGTATCACCGTAGGAATGGGAGCCTCGCGTGCGCAAGGGGTGTGCGGGCGGTGGGTGGAACGGATGCCGCGTGGTGGGCGGGGTGAGTGCCGCGGGCGTCCGGCCCGTACCGGGAGACACGGTTCACCCGGCCGCGGCGAGAAGGCATCATGAGGACCGTGCCCCACGCGACATCACTCCGCCGTGCCCCCGTACAGCGGCGCAGTGCCGAACGGCTGGCCAGGATCCTCGACGCCTGCGCCGACCTCCTGGACGAGGTCGGCTACGAGGCCCTGAGCACCCGGGCCGTGGCCCTGCGCGCCGGTGTGCCCATCGGCTCGGTGTACCGCTTCTTCGGCAACAAGCGGCAGATGGCCGACGCGCTCGCCCAGCGCAACCTGGAACGGTACGCGGAGCGCGTGACCGAGCGGCTGAAGGAGGCCGGCGACGGCGGCTGGCGCGCGGCGCTGGACGCGGTGCTCGACGAGTACCTGGCGATGAAGCGGTCCGCGCCCGGCTTCTCGCTCGTCGACTTCGGCAACCAGATACCGGTCGGCGCCCGGCACGCCGAGCCCAACCACCGCGTCGCCGACCGCCTCACCGCACTGCTGTCCGGCCACGTCGGCCGCGAGCCCGACGACGATCTGCGCCGCGCCTTCCTCGTCGCCGTGGAGACCGCCGACACCCTGGTGCACCTCGCCTTCCGGGTCGCGCCGGACGGGGACGAGAAGATCATCCAGGAGGCGCGGGAGCTGCTGCGGGCGTATCTGGGGCGGGTACTGGACTGACGGGGCGGGTACCGGACTGGCGCCCCGACGGCCGGATCGGCGTGCACGCGGCTGTGACCTGGAGTTTTGCGCTTATTGCTCGCGTGTCAACATCTTGTTAACGCTGCTGGAGGGCACCTAACGTCGTCGCACCGCCTGCCCTGGTGGGATGTTCAAGGGCGAACGTTAGGTGTCCACTCATGCTGACCATCCTCGGCTTCGTCATGATCGCGACCTTCCTGGTCCTGATCATGCTGAAGAAGATGTCGCCGATCGCGGCGCTCGTGCTGATTCCCGCGCTGTTCTGCGTGCTCGTCGGCAAGGGCGCCCACCTCGGCGACTACGTCGTCGACGGCGTGACCGATCTCGCCCCGACGGCGGCGATGCTCATGTTCGCGATCATCTACTTCGGAGTGATGATCGACGTCGGCCTCTTCGATCCGGTCGTCCGCGGAATCCTGAGGTTCTGCAAGGCCGACCCCATGCGCATCGTCGTCGGCACCGCCGTACTGGCCGCCATCGTCTCCCTGGACGGCGACGGCTCGACCACCTTCATGATCACGGTCTCGGCGATGTACCCGCTGTACAAGCGCCTGAAGATGAGCCTGGTCGTGATGACCGGGGTCGCCGCGATGGCCAACGGCGTGATGAACACCCTCCCCTGGGGCGGCCCCACCGCCCGCGCCGCCACCGCGCTGAAGGTGGACGCCGCCGACATCTTCGTCCCGATGATCCCGGCCCTGGCCGTCGGCCTCCTCTTCGTCCTCCTCCTGGCCTACGTGCTCGGTGTCCGCGAGCGCCGGCGGCTGGGCGTGCTGACGCTGGACGAGGCCCTCGCGGAGGGGAAGGAGAAGGAGGAGGAGAAGGAGACCGAGACGGTGCTGGTCGGTGCCGGTGCCGGTGCCGGTGCCAGTGCCGCTGCCGGTGCCGGTGCCGGGAAGGGCGAGGCGCGCACCGGCGGCTCCGGTGCCGCGGACCCCGCGCCGCACGACGACGCCGACCCCGGCGACGGACTCCACGGCATCGACCCGGACCGGCCCACCCTGCGCCCCAAGCTGTACTGGTTCAACGCGCTGCTCACGGTCGCCCTGCTCACCTCCATGATCATGGAGTGGCTGCCGATCCCGGTGCTGTTCCTGCTCGGTGCCGCGCTCGCCCTCACCGTGAACTTCCCGCACATGCCCGACCAGAAGGCCCGGATCGCCGCACACGCCGAGAACGTCCTCAACGTCTCCGGCATGGTCTTCGCCGCCGCCGTCTTCACCGGCGTCCTCCAGGGCACCGGCATGGTCGACCACATGGCCACCTGGCTGGTGGACAACATCCCCGACGGGATGGGGCCGCACATGGCGCTGGTCACCGGCGTGCTCAGCATCCCGCTGACGTACTTCATGTCGAACGACGGCTTCTACTTCGGCATCCTCCCGGTGCTCGCGGAGGCCGGCCAGGCCCACGGCGTCTCCACGCTGGAGATCGCGCGCGCCTCCATCGTCGGCCAGCCGCTGCACATGTCGAGCCCGCTCGTCCCGGCCGTCTACGTCCTCGTCGGCATGGCCAAGGTCGAGTTCGGCGACCACACCAGGTTCGTGGTGAAGTGGGCCGCGCTGACCTGCCTCGCCGTCCTCGGCGCGGCCGTCCTGTTCGGCATCGTCTGACCCCCGGTCCGGCCTCCCGGACCCCCGGTCCGGCCTCCCGGACCCCCGGTCCGGCCTCCCGGACCCCCGGTCCGGCCTCCCGGACCCCCGGTCCGGCCTCCCGGACCTTCCTCCCCGGCCTTCCCCGAAAGGACACACGACCATGGAGCCCGGTGGGAGCCGCGGCTGGCTGCTCCGCCTCGTCATCGCCTTCGGCTGCGCGCAGGGGGCGGTGTCGATGGCCCGGCCCGCCGTCTCCTACCGGGCCCTCGCACTCGGCGCGGACGAGCGGGCGGTCGGCGTCATCGCGGGTGTGTACGCGCTGCTGCCGCTGTTCGCCGCCGTGCCCCTCGGCCGCCGCACCGACCACGGCCGCTGCGCGCCGCTGCTGCCGGCCGGTGTGCTCCTGATCGCCGGCGGCTGCGCGCTGAGCGGTGTCGCCAACTCCCTGTGGACGATGGCGCTGTGGAGCGGCGTGATGGGCCTCGGCCACCTCTGCTTCGTCATCGGCGCCCAGTCGCTGGTCGCCCGCCGCTCCGCGCCGCACGAACAGGACCGCAACTTCGGCCACTTCACCATCGGCGCCTCCCTCGGCCAGCTCGTCGGCCCGATCGCCGCCGGGGCCCTCATCGGCGGCCACGACATGGCCGGCAGCAGCGCGCTCGCCCTGCTGGCCGCGGGGGCGGGCGCCGCCGTCGCGTTCACCTCGCTGTGGCGCATCGAGGGCCCCACGGCCGTCACGTCCCCTTCCGGGCGCGGGGAGCGGGTGCCGGTCCGGCGCATCCTGCGCGCCCGGGGCGTGCCGGCGGGCATCCTCGTCAGCCTGTCGGTGCTGTCCGCGACGGACATCCTCACCGCCTACCTTCCGGTGGTCGGCGAGCACCGCGGCATCGCGCCCTCCGTCGTCGGCGTGCTGCTCAGTCTGCGCGCGGCGGCCACGATCGCCTGCCGCCTGGTGCTCACGCCCCTGCTGCGGCTGCTGGGCCGGACCCTTCTGCTGACCGTGACCTGCCTGCTGGCGGCCCTGCTGTGCGCGGGCGTCGCGCTGCCGGTGCCGGTGTGGGCGCTGGCGGTGATGCTCGTCGCCCTCGGCTTCTGCCTCGGCGTCGGCCAGCCGCTGTCCATGACGACCGTCGTCCAGGCCGCCCCCGACGGCGCCCGCTCGACGGCCCTCGCCCTGCGCCTGACCGGCAACCGCCTCGGCCAGGTCGCCGCACCCGCCGGCGCGGGCCTGGTCGCCGGTGTCGCGGGCGTGGCCGCCCCCTTCGTCCTGCTCGGCGGCCTGCTGCTGCTCTCCGCGGGCGTCGCCCTGCGCTCCCCGGCCGGACCGACCGGGCAGGCCGGGTCGGCCGGACAGGGCGGGCAGGGTGGATCGACCGGGCAGGGCGGGCAGGACGGGCCGACCGGGCAGGACAGACGGGACGGACGGGGCGGACAGGGCGGACCGACCGGGCAGGCCGAGGGGCAACCGCCCTCCGCGGGCTCCCGCCGGGTGCGGGCACCGCGGCGCACCATCCGCCGGCGATGAGGCGGCGCGTGTGAGCGGACGGCCCGCGCCCGGGTAGGGAAGGGGGCATGAACTCCCCTCTCACCCGGGGCCGTACGGCCCTCGTGACGGCCGGTCTCCTCCTGGCCGTCGCCGCGCCCACCGCGTACGCCACCCTCGACGGCGACGGTGACGGCACGTCCTCCGCCGTGGCCGCCGCCTCCGCGCCGGCGCGCGGGGCGCCGTACGCCGAGACCCGGCTCCTCTTCGGCACCGAGCGGTCCGACGGCGGACCGGCCGTCACCGACGAGCAGTTCACGGCGTTCGTCGACGAGGAGGTCACGCCCGGCTTCCCGGACGGGCTGACCGTGCAGAGCGGGCGCGGGCAGTGGCGCGACGCGAGCGGGCGGATCCAGAAGGAGCGGTCGTACGAACTGACCCTGCTGTATCCGGCGGCGCGGGCGGCGGAGAGCGACCGGAGGATCGAGGAGATCCGCCGGGCCTACGAGAAGACCTTCGCCCAGGAGTCCGTCGGCCGGGTGGACCTGCGGGTCAGGGCCGACTTCTGACCTCCGTCTTCCGATCCCGGCTTCCGGTGTCGGTCCGGGCCGGGTGAGCCGTGCCATGACGGTCACCCCTGGTGCCGGAAAACTAACAGCGCTAGTTTGGGGCGCGGACGACGAGGCCCGCCCGGAGGGAACGCGATGAAGGCACACGACGGCATGTACATCGACGGCACCTGGCGGCCCGCCGCGGGCCGGGACGTGATCGAGGTGGTGAATCCGGCCGACGAACAGGTGATCGCCCAGGTCCCCGCCGGCGACGCCGTGGACGTCGACACCGCCGTACGGGCCGCCCGCGCCGCCCTGCCGGGCTGGGCCGCCACCCCGCCCGCCGAGCGCGCCGCCCGCCTGGCGGCCCTGCGGGACGTCCTGGTGGCCCGCGCCGGCGAGATCGCCGAGACCGTCACCGCCGAGCTGGGCTCGCCGCTGAAGTTCTCGCAGACCGTGCACGTGGGGGCGCCGATCGCGGTCGCGGGCTCGTACGCCGAGCTGGCGGCGGCGTACGCCTTCGAGGAGAAGGTCGGCAACTCCACCGTCTACCAGGAGCCGATCGGCGTCGTCGGCGCCATCACCCCCTGGAACTACCCCCTGCACCAGATCGTCGCCAAGGCCGCCCCGGCGCTGGCGGCAGGCTGCACCCTCGTGCTGAAGCCCGCCGAGGACACGCCGCTCACCGCGCAGCTGTTCGCCGAGGCGGTGCACGAGGCCGGTGTCCCGGCGGGCGTCTTCAACCTGGTCACCGGCCTCGGTCCGGTCGCGGGCCAGGCCCTGGCCGAACACCCCGGCGTGGACCTGGTCTCCTTCACCGGCTCCACCGCCGTCGGCAGGAAGATCGCCGCGATCGCCGGCGCCGCCGTCAAGAAGGTCGCCCTCGAACTCGGCGGCAAGTCCGCCAACGTCATCCTGCCCAGCGCCGACCTGGCCCGGGCCGTCAACGTCGGCGTCGCCAACGTCATGTCCAACTCCGGCCAGACGTGCAGCGCCTGGACCCGGATGCTGGTCCACCGCGACCGGTACGACGAGGCCGTCGGGCTGGCCGCGGACGCCGCCGCCAAGTACGGCGACCGCATCGGCCCCGTCGTCAACGCCAAGCAGCAGGCGAGGGTGCGGGGTTACATCGAGAAGGGGCTCGCCGAGGGCGCCCGCCTCGTCGCGGGCGGGCCCGAAGCGCCGCGCGAGCGGGGCTACTTCGTCAGCCCCACCGTCTTCGCCGACGTCACCCCGGACATGACCATCGCCCAGGAGGAGATCTTCGGCCCGGTCCTGTCGGTCCTCGCCTACGAGGACGAGGAGGACGCCCTGCGGATCGCCAACGGCACGGTCTACGGCCTCGCCGGTGCCGTCTGGGCCGGGGACGAGGCCGAGGCGGTCGCCTTCGCCCGCCGCATGGAGACCGGCCAGGTGGACATCAACGGCGGACGGTTCAACCCGCTGGCGCCCTTCGGCGGGTACAAGCAGTCGGGCGTCGGGCGCGAACTCGGCGTCCACGGCCTGACGGAGTACCTCCAGACCAAGTCCCTCCAGTTCTAGCCCTGCCGGTTCCGGTCCTCCCAGTCCTGTTCCGGTCCCCCAGTCCTGTTCCGGTCCCCCAGTCCTGTTCCAGTCCCTCCCGTTCCGTCCCTCCAGTTTCAGGAGAGGTGCCGTAATCCATGGCTGTCCGCGCCGCCGTCGTCCCCGCCCTGGGGGCCCCGCTGGAGATCACCGGGATAGACCTCCCCGAGCCCGGCCCCGGCCGGGTCCGCGTCCGGCTCGCCGCCGCCGGGGTCTGCCACTCCGACCTGTCCCTGTCCAACGGCACCATGCGGGTGCCGGTCCCCGCCGTCCTCGGCCACGAGGGCGCGGGCACCGTCGTCGCCGTCGGCGAGGGGGTCACCCACGTCGCGCCCGGCGACGGCGTCGTCCTCAACTGGGCGCCGTCCTGCGGCACCTGCCACCCCTGCTCGCTGGGCGAGGTCTGGCTGTGCGTCAACGCCCTGGCGGGCGCCGCCGGCGTGCACGCCCGCCGCGCCGACGACGGCACCGAGCTGCACCCCGGCCTGAACGTCGCCGCGTTCGCCGAGGAGACCGTGGTCTCCGCCTCCTGCGTCCTGCCCGCCCCGGACGGCATCCCGCTCACCGACGCCGCCCTGCTCGGCTGCGCGGTCCTCACCGGCTACGGCGCCGTCCACCACGCGGCCCGGGTGCGGCAGGGCGAGACGGTGGCCGTGTTCGGCGTCGGGGGAGTGGGGCTGGCCACCCTCCAGGCGGCCCGCATCGCGGGCGCCTCGAAGATCGTCGCGGTCGACGTCTCCCCGCAGAAGGAGGAGCTGGCCCGCGCCGCCGGCGCCACGGACTACGTCGTCGCCTCCGACACCACGGCCCGCGAGATCCGCGCCCTCACCGGCAAGCAGGGCGTGGACGTCGCCGTCGAGTGCGTGGGCCGCGCCGCCACCATCCGCACCGCCTGGGAATCCACCCGGCGCGGCGGACGCACCACCGTCGTCGGCATCGGCGGCAAGGACCAGCAGGTCACCTTCAACGCACTGGAGATCTTCCACTGGGGCCGGACCCTGTCCGGCTGCGTCTACGGCAACTGCGACCCGGCCCGCGACCTCCCGGTGCTGGCCGACCACGTCCGCGCCGGCCGCCTCGACCTGGGTGTCCTGGTGACCGAACGCATCGCCCTGGACGGCATCCCGGCCGCCTTCGAGAACATGCTGGCGGGCAAGGGCGGACGGGCGCTGGTCGTCTTCTAGCACCCGCCCCAGGACCTGCCCGCCCCAGGACCTGTCCGCCTCCGGGTCTGCCGGCCCCAGAGGCTGCCCGCCCCAGGGCCTGCCGACCCCAGGACCTGCCGACCCCATGACCCCGGCGTCTTCGAGACGCCGGGGTCCCCGGCGTGCCCGCGTCCCCGGTGCCGCGACACGGGCGGGCGGAAATTGCCGCCGCACAACCCGTTGACGGCCATACCGTCCGGTCAGTACGTTCCCGGGACCCGAGCCGCCCCCCACAGGTTCCGTCCCCGCACCCCCGGAGCGTGCACCCCATGGACACGGCACCATCCGCTCGACCGCTCACCCCCACCGCCCCCGCGGACCGCAACCGCCGCCGCGTCGCCACGGCGGCCGCCCTCGCCTCCGCCGTCGAGTGGTACGACTACTTCGTCTTCGGCATCGCCGCCGCCCTCGTCCTGGGCGACCTGTACTTCCCCTCCGGCAGCTCCACCGCCGGAGTGCTGGCCTCCTTCGCCACCTTCGCCGTCGGCTTCCTCGCCCGCCCGCTCGGCGGCATCGTCGCCGGGCAGCTCGGCGACAAGAAGGGCCGCAAGCCCATGCTGGTCCTCGCGCTCACCCTGATGGGCCTGGCCACCACCGGCATCGGCCTGCTGCCCACGTACGACACGATCGGCGTCGCCGCGCCGGTCCTGCTCGTCCTCCTGCGCGTCGTCCAGGGCGTCGCCGTCGGCGCCCAGTGGGGCGGGGCGATGCTGCTGGCCACCGAGTACGCCCCCGAGGGCAGACGCGGCGTCTACGGCAGCGTCGTCCAGCTCGGCGTCCCCATCGGGGTCGTCACCGCCAACAGCGTCTTCCTGCTGGCCGGTGCCCTCGTCTCGGAGCCGGCGTTCGAGTCCTGGGGCTGGCGGGTGCCGTTCCTGGTGGGCCTGCTCGTCCTGGGCCTCGCCTGGTACATCCACACCCGCGTCGAGGAGACCCCGGAGTTCCGGCAGGCCGAACGCGCGCTGGCCGAGAAGGAGAAGGGCGAGCGCACCTCGCCGCTGCGCACGATCGTGCGCGGCCACCTCGGCACGGTGTTCCTGGCCGGCGGCTCCTTCGCCGTGAACACCGCGACGTTCTACATCCTCATCACCGGCGTCCTCGACTACACCACCCGCGAACTGGACATGGCGCGCGGGCCGGTGCTCACCGTCTCCCTCTGCGTCAGCCTCACCCAGCTCGTGCTGATCCCGGCCTCCGCCGCCCTGTCCGACCGGATCGGCCGCATCCGCATCTACGCGCTCGGCGCGGCCGGCCTCGCCCTGTGGGCCGTACCGCTGTTCCTGCTGATCGACACCGGCTCGCTGCTGTGGCTGGCGGTCGGCACGTTCGTCGCCAGTTGCTTCCTGAGCGTCATGTACGGCCCTCAGGCCGCCCTGTTCGCCGAACTGTTCACGGCCGAGATGCGCTACACCGGCGCCTCCCTCGGCTACCAGATCGCGGCCGTCGGCGGCGGCGGGCTCGCGCCCTTCGTGATGGTGCTGCTGCTGGAGGCGACGGGCACGTCGATGGCCGTCTCCGGCTACATCATCGCGCTCGCGGTGATCGCCCTGGTGTCCATCAAGGTCCTCGCCGGCAGGGCGCGTTCGCGCTGACCGCGAGGCGGTCGCGGGCCGCGGCCCCGCCCGCCGCGGCAACAGGACGGCCGGTACGGGACGCGCGGCACACCCGCCGCGGTAACAGGACGGCCGGTACGGGACGCGCGGCACACCCGCCTGCCGACGGTCAGTGGCCGGCGGTCGGCAGGCAGGGCGCCGATGCTCAGCGCAGCGCCGCCGCCTCGATGCCGAGCAGTTCGGACAGCGCCCGCTCACCCGCCGGCGTCACCTTCACCGCCCGCTCGGAGCCGATGCGCACGCACCAGCCGGTGTCCAGCGCGTGCCGGCACAGGGCCGCGCCCGCGGCGCCCGCGAGATGGGGCCGCCGCTCGGTCCAGTCCAGGCAGGCGCGGGCGAGGGGACGGCGGCCGGTGCGGTCGAGGCGGATGCCGGCGGTGCCGAACCAGGCCAGGCCGGCGTCCGTGAGCGCGAAGCCGGTGTCCTGCCGCAGCAGCCCCCGGGCGGTCAGCGCGTCGGTCACCGCGATCCCGAGCCGCCCGGCGAGATGGTCGTAGCAGGTGCGTCCGCGGGCCATCGCCGACCCGGCGCCCGCCGCACGCAGGGTGCGCGGACGCCGGGCCGCGGCCTGGGGCGCGACCTGCGCGGCCAGGTCCTCCACGAGCTGCGCGACCCGCGCGCCGGCCAGCCGTACGTACCGGTGCCGCCCCTGCCGCTCCTCGGCGAGCAGACCGCCCGCGACCAGCTTGCCGAGGTGCTCGCTCAGCGTCGACGCGGCGACTCCCGCGTGCCGGGCCAGCTCACCGGCGGTCCACGCCCGCCCGTCGAGCAGCGCCAGCAGGCACGCGGCCCGTGTCTCGTCGGCGATCAGCGCGGCGAGCCGCGCCAGCGGTGCCGCCTGGGGGTTCTCGGCCATGGGTCCCAGCATGGGGCAGGGACCGTTCGGCGCGCACCGAAGGGTCCTAGACGGGCCGGGCGGGCCGGGTGGGCCGCTTCACCTGTTCGTACTGCTGCGCCAGCCCGTCCAGCAGGGCCGTCAGCCCGGTCTCGAAGGCCCGCTCGTCGATCTTCTCCTGCTGCTCGGCCAGCAGGTGGGCCTGCCCGAGGTGCGGGTAGTCGGCCGGGTCGTAGGCGCTCGCGTCGTCCACGAAACCCCCGGCGAAGGAGCCGAGGGCGGAGCCCATGATGAAGTACCGCATCAGCGCGCCGATGGAGGTCGCCTGCGCGGGCGGCCAGCCCGCGTCGACCATCGCGCCGTAGACGGCGTCCGCCAGGCGCAGTGCGGCCGGGCGGCGGCCGGGACCGCGGGCCAGGACCGGGACGATGTTGGGGTGGTCGCGCAGGGCGGCCCGGTAGGAGACCGCCCAGTCGTGCAGCGCGGTCCGCCACTCCCGGCCGTCCTCGAACATCGACAGGTCGACCTGGGCGCTCACCGAGTCGGCGACCGCCTCCAGGATCTCGTCCTTGGTGCGGAAGTGGTTGTAGAGCGAGGGCCCGCTGACCCCCAGCTCCGCGGCGAGCCGGCGCGTGGAGACGGCCGCGAGGCCCTCCGCGTCGACCAGGGCACGGGCCGCTTCCACGATGCGGTCGGTGCTGAGCAGGGGCTTGCGCGGTCGGGCCATGGCGCACATAGTAGGGCTGCGACCGGAAACTAGCAGTGCTAATTTAAATGTACGGCTTTCAAGCTACGGCTCGCGCCATCCGTCCTCTGTCCGTCTTTCTGTGGGGTGACTCGGCATGAACCTGGAGCTCAGCGAGGAGCAGACCGCCGTCCGGCAGCTCGCCCGGGACTTCGTCGAGCGGGAGATCACCCCTCACGTCGTCGCCTGGGACCGCACGGAGGAGGTCGACCGCTCGATCGTGAAGAAGCTGGGCGAGGTCGGCTTCCTCGGGCTGACGATCGACGAGGAGTACGGCGGCTCGGGCGGCGACCACCTGGCGTACTGCCTGGTGACGGAGGAGCTCGGCCGCGGGGACTCCTCCGTGCGCGGCATCGTCTCCGTCTCCCTCGGCCTGGTCGCCAAGACCATCGCCGCCTGGGGGAGCGAGGAGCAGAAGCGCCGCTGGCTGCCGGGGCTCACCTCCGGCGAGTACGTCGGCTGCTTCGGCCTGACCGAGCCGGGCACCGGCTCCGACGCCGGCAGCCTCTCCACCCGCGCGGTGCGCGACGGCGACGACTACGTCATCAACGGCACCAAGATGTTCATCACCAACGGCACCTGGGCCGACGTCGTCCTGCTCTTCGCCCGCTCCACCGACGCCCCCGGCCACAAGGGCGTCTCCGCCTTCCTCGTCCCCACCGACACCCCCGGCCTGACCCGCCGCACGATCCACGGCAAGCTGGGCCTGCGCGGCCAGGCCACCGCCGAGCTGGTCCTGGAGGACGTCCGCGTCCCCGCCTCCGCGATGGTGGCGCCGGAGGGCAAGGGCTTCTCGGTCGCCATGTCGGCCCTCGCCAAGGGGCGGATGTCGGTCGCGGCGGGCTGCGTCGGCATAGCCCAGGCGGCTCTGGACGCGGCCGTGAAGTACGCCGGAGAGCGCGAGCAGTTCGGGAAGGCCATCGCCCGCCACCAGCTCGTCCAGGAACTGATCAGCGACATCGCCGTCGACGTGGACGCCGCCCGGCTGCTGACCTGGCGGGTCGCCGACCTGATCGACCGCGGGCAGCCCTTCGCCGTCGAGTCCTCCAAGGCCAAGCTGTTCGCCTCCGAGGCCGCCGTCCGCGCCGCCAACAACGCCCTCCAGGTCTTCGGCGGCTACGGCTACATCGACGAGTACCCGGCGGGCAAGCTGCTGCGCGACGCCCGCGTGATGACCCTCTACGAGGGCACCAGCCAGATCCAGAAGCTCGTCATCGGGCGGGCGCTGACCGGGGTCTCGGCCTTCTGAGTACGTCCCCGGTGCGTTGTTGAGTATCCCGGCGGATGTGGCGCGGCCCACGTCCGCCGATGCTTCTCCCATGAGCGACACACCGGTCAAGCAGCAGGGCACGGCCGCCTTCTACGGGCAGGCCGTCGCCTCCTTCGCGGTCGCCCTGGCCGCCACCGCGATCGGCATCTTCAACCTCCAGGCCGACGCCTGGGTGCGCGCCTTCCTCGGCATCGCGGTCCTGTACCTGGTCACCTCCGCCTTCACCCTGGCCAAGGTCATCCGCGACCGGCAGGAGGCCGGGCAGATCGTCAGCCGTGTCGACCAGGCGCGCCTGGAGAAGCTGCTCGCCGAACACGACCCGTTCGAGAAGCTGTGACCGGCCCGGCGGGCGGCGTACTCCGCCGAGCGGCCACGCTAAGCGCCCGCTCACCTTCGGCGGTATGGTGGAGCTCCTGTCACCGAGAGGGGCGAGCGAGCGATGAGTACGGCGGAGGAGACGGCGGGCGGCGACGTCGAGCCGTGGGGCGAGGTCACCCCGGATGCGGCCCGGCGGCTGCTGGTCGCCGCCGTGGAGGCCTTCGCCGAGCGCGGCTACCACGCGACGACCACCCGCGACATCGCGGGCCGCGCCGGCATGAGCCCGGCCGCGCTCTACATCCACTACAAGACCAAGGAAGAACTGCTCCACCGCATCAGCCGGATCGGCCACGACAAGGCGCTGAGCATCCTGCGCACGGCGGCCGGGGGCGAGGGGAGCGCCACCGAGCGGCTCGCCGACGCGGTGAGCTCCTTCGTCCGCTGGCACGCGGGGCGGCGCACCACCGCGCGCGTGGTCCAGTACGAACTGGACGCGCTCGGGCCGGACGCCCGCGCCGAGATCCTCGCGCTGCGCCGCCAGGTCGACGCCGAGGTGCGCGGCATCATCGAGGACGGTGTGGCGACGGGCGAGTTCGACGTGGCGGACGTGCAGGGCACCACGCTCGCCGTGCTGTCGCTGTGCATCGACGTCGCCCGCTGGTTCAACATCAACGGCCCCCGGACGCCGGACGAGGTCGGCGCGCTCTACGCCGACCTCGTGCTGCGGATGGTGGGGGTGAAGCGGCCCGGGTCCGCTCAGGGGTAGCGTCCGGCGCCGCCGCCCGGAGGCGACTCAGAGGTAGTAGCGCGAGACGGACTCCGCCACGCACACCGGCTTCTCGCCGCCCTCGCGCTCCACGGTGAAGGCGACGGTCACCTGGACGCCGCCCTGCACGTCGTCGACCCCCGTGATCGTCGCCGTGGCGCGCAGCCGCGAGCCGACCGGCACGGGGGAGGGGAAACGGACCTTGTTGGTGCCGTAGTTGACACCCATCTTCACGCCCTCGACCCGGATCAGCTGCGGTCCGAAGAGCGGCAGCAGGGAGAGGGTCAGGTAGCCGTGGGCGATGGTGGTCCCGAAGGGGCCCCGGGCGGCCTTCTCCGGGTCGACGTGGATCCACTGGTGGTCGCCGGTCGCCTCCGCGAACAGGTCGATCCGCTTCTGGTCGATCTCCAGCCAGTCGGTGTACCCCAGCTGCTCGCCCACCGCCGCCCTCAGGTCGTCGGCGGAGGTGAAGATCCTCGGCTCTGCCATGTCCCGGCCTCCCGCGTCACAGGGTCGTGATGCCCTGGGTTCTGGTCCTCGTGTCGGTCTCGTGCCGCCTACTCTAAGCGACTGCTTAGCATGCTCCGGTCGTGCGGGCGGTGTCAACGGAGGGGGAGAGCCGGAGTCGGTAGGGTTCGAGGAGTGCCCCAGATTCCAGAGAAGATCCACGAGCTCACGGTCGGCCAGCTCGCCGCGCGCAGCGGCGCCGCCGTCTCCGCCCTGCACTTCTACGAGTCCAAGGGTTTGATCACCAGCCGCCGCACCTCGGGCAACCAGCGCCGCTACAGCCGTGACACCCTGCGCCGGGTCGCCTTCATCCGCGCCGCGCAACGGGTCGGCATTCCGCTCGCCACGATCCGGGAGGCGCTCGCCGAGCTGCCCGAGGAGCGCACGCCCACCCGGGAGGACTGGGCCCGCCTCTCCGAGACCTGGCGTTCCGAACTGGACCAGCGCATCACACAGCTGAACCGGCTGCGCGACCACCTCACCGACTGCATCGGCTGCGGCTGCCTGTCCCTGGACACCTGCGTGCTGTCCAACCCGGACGACGTCTTCGGCGAACGAGCCACCGGCTCCCGCCTGTTGATGGAACGGAACGGTGCCGCCGCCGCACGGAAGCGCGGCGGGTCCTGCGCCTGAACGGCCGGGCGCGCCGCGGCCGGTGCGCGGGCCCGCGGCCTGCCGTACGCCGTACGCCCGGTCACTCGTACGTCCGGTTGCTCGGTACGTCCGGTCGCTCGGTGCGCCCGAGCGGCCGGACGCCCCCGCCACGTCCCGCCGCAGGGCGCCGGCCTGCGGGCGGCCGTGAGGGGTGGGCCGGTGCCGGGTCGTGGCGTGCGGTCCCCGTGATGGTGCGGCGCGTTTCCGGCATGCGCCGACGGAGGCCGGGCGGTGGTGCGAGGGGGGGCGGCGCTGAGCGGCATGCCGGTGAACGGGACGAACGGCACGTCAGTGCCGGTGTCCACGCGCGGAGCGCCACTCGGCCAGCCCCGCGGCGACCAGCCGCGCGTTCGACTCCGCCCGCCGGCCGTCGGGCAGGAGGAGCGTGTCCTCCAGGCCGATGCGGGTCGCCAGGCCCAGCCTCCCCGCCAGCCGCAGCACCGGCCAGGCACCGCCGTCCTCGCCGTGCAGGAGCAGCGGGCGGCCGTGGGCCGTGCCGAGGCCGGACAGCAGGGCGTGGGCCGATGCCTCCGCCGTCGCCGGGTCGGTGTCCGTGACCTCCGCGAGCACCCGCAGCACCTTCGGGCCCAGCGGCGACCGTGCGAACCGGGCGGCCGCGTCCGTCCCGGACCGGATGCCCGCCTCCACGCCCACGCCCCGGTCGAGCAGCGCGGCGGCGACCCGCTCGGCGCCCGGCTCGTGCCAGTTGACGGACGCGTGGTCGGGCAGGACGGTCCAGCTCCGGATCCGCGCGACCCGCGCGTCGGGATCGGGCTCCGCCCAGGCGCCCGTGGTCACGCCGACCGGGACGGACGCCGGCACCCGGTCCCGTATCGCCGCGAGCGTCACCGCCAGTACGCGGGGCGACAACGTGTCCTGCCCGCACGGCGTCTTGGGATGCGCGTGGACGTCCGTGGCCCCGGCCGCCACCGCCCCGGCCGCGGACGCGGCCATCGTCTCCGGCGTCAGCGGCACCACCGCACCGTCGGCGGACCCCCGGGGCCCGTTCAGGCACACCTGCGTCATGCCCCGATCCTGCCCCGGCGTCCTCGGGACGACCCGCGGGCACAGGGGGCGCGGCAACGCATCACCCCCCGCACCCCGCCCGCCCCCTCGCCCGGGCGGCGGCTCAGGCCGGCACCAGCTCCCGCCCCCGCCTGGCACCCGCCAGCGCCTCGGACGTGAGGACGGGCCGCGGGACCAGGATGCCGCAGTCCGCGCAGACCGGTCCCGCCGAGGGCTCGTGCGCCAGACCGTACTTCCACACGAGCCGCTCGCCCTCGCACACCGGGCAGACCGCACCCGGTTCGCGCTCCAGGGCCGCGATCAGCCGGCGCAGTACCTCGGCCAGCGGCCCACGGGGATGGAGCCGCGGGTCGTCGCACCACGCCACGCCGAAGCCGCCCCAGGTCAGCCGGTGCCAGTCGTCCACGCTGCCCGGCCTGCGCAGCCCGTCGTGCTTCTCCCTCTTGCGGCGCCGGGCGAACTCCACCTCGTAGGCCAGCCAGACCGTTCGCGCCTCCTCCAGCTCGTCCATCGCGGCCACCAGCCGCGCCGGATCCGGTGACCTGTCCTCCGGATCGAACCCCCACCGGGAGCACAGATGGTCCCAGGTCGCCCTGTGCCCGTAAGGGGCGAACCGCTCAAGGCACTTGCGCAGCGAGTAGCGCCGCAACGCCAGATCACACCGCGGATCGCGGACCTGTCTTGCCAGACTCCGGAAACCGGCCATCGCCCTGCACCTCCGTCACACCTGCATCTGTGTATTCCGGTCATGCGGCGTCGTCGTACGGACGTCGCCGAGTAGACGTGTCGACACGCGATTCGGCTCCATCCGTTTTCCGATGGCCCCCATAAGCCGGCCGAGGTGCCCGCGCGTCGGCCGACGCGAACCGTGTGCCTGTTCTGCTGTCTCCGAAAAGTGACGCATGCTCATCTTCAATCTCGGGGATACCGGCGGTAACGTCCGGCACACCCTCGTCGGGAGGAGCTGCCATGCCACGCCGCACGTCGCGCACCACCCTCGACAGACTGAGAACTCCTCGCGGAATCCCCGGGTTCCTGAAGGCCGCATCGATATGCGTGCTGACAGCCGCTCTTCTGTCACCGCTTTCCCCGGCGGTGGCGGAGGGAACGGCGGAAGCGACAGGAACAGCGGCCACAAGAGCCCCAGATGCCCAGGACGCCCAGGACGCCCCGGCGTCCGCCACCGCCACCGCTGCCGCCGCCGGCGACCACTGCGGCGGCCGGTGCTCCGACATCCTGCCGCCCGGCCAGAACGGCAACGCCACCCTCGCCCAGATCCTGCTCCACCAGGCCCTCGGCACCCGGCCCGCGCACGCCGGGGACCAGCTCGGCCCCTACGCCAGGCTCGCCACGGGCTATCCGTCCCTCACCGACGACACCATCGGCACGTTCTTCAACGACGCCTCGTTCGGCGTACCCGCCGACCAGGTGGCCTCCACCGTCCGCCCGGCCGGCCGCGACGACGTGACGATCGTCCGCGACAAGAAGACGGGCGTCCCGCACATCACCGGAACCACCCGCTACGGCACGGAGTTCGGCGCCGGTTACGCGGCGGCCCAGGACCGGCTGTGGCTGATGGACGTCTTCCGCCACGTCGGACGCGGGCGGCTGACGTCGTTCGCGGGCGGCGCCCCCGCCAACCAGGGCCTGGAGCAGCAGTTCTGGCGCAACGCCCCGTACACCGAGGCCGACCTCCAGGCCCAGATCGACCACGCCGTCGCCGCGAACGGCGAACGCGGCCGGCAGGCCCTCGCCGACGTGCACGCCTACATCGACGGCATCAACGCCTACATCGACGCCGCGGACAAGGGCCGTCACTTCCCCGGCGAGTACGTCCTGACCGGCCACAAGGACAGCATCACCAACGCCGGCACCATCGAGCACTTCAAGCCCACCGACCTGGTCGCCCTGGCCTCCGTCATCGGCGCCCTGTTCGGCTCCGGCGGCGGCGGTGAGGTGAACAACGCCCTGTCGCTGCTGGCCGCGCAGGAGAAGTACGGCGTGGAAGAGGGCACGAAGGTGTGGGAGTCCTTCCGCCAGCGCAACGACCCCGAGGCGGTCCTCACCGTCCACGACGGCAGCTTCCCGTACGCCACGCGGCCCGGGGACCCGCAGGGCCGGGCCCTGCCCGACGCCGGTTCGGTCGTCCCCGAGCCGCTGGTCTTCGACCGCACCGGCAGCGCGGCGACCGTCCGCGCCGAGAGCGCCGGGAAGGAGGCGGCCCGCGCCGCCGCAGGCTCGGCCCGGCGCGGCATGTCCAACGCCCTCGTCGTCAGCGGGAAGCACACCGCGAGCGGCCACCCGATCGCCGTCTTCGGCCCGCAGACCGGCTACTTCGCGCCCCAGCTGCTGATGCTCCAGGAGATCCAGGGCCCCGGCCTCAGCGCCCGCGGCGCCTCCTTCGCGGGCCTGAGCATGTACGTCGAACTCGGCCGCGGCCAGGACTACGCGTGGAGCGCGACCACCTCCGGCCAGGACGTCATCGACACCTACGCCGTCGAACTGTGCCAGGACGACCACCACTACCTGTACCGCGGCGTCTGCACGCCGATGGAGAAGGTCGAGCAGAAGAACGCCTGGAAGCCGACCGTCGCCGACGGCACCGCGGCCGGCTCCTACACGATGCGGGCCTGGCGCACCAGGTACGGGCCGGTGGAGTCCCGCGCCACGGTCGGCGGCAAGAAGGTCGCCTACACCACCCTGCGCTCGTCCTTCCTGCACGAGGTCGACTCGATCATCGGCTTCCAGATGCTCAACGACCCCGGCTTCCTGACCGGCCCCGACGCCTTCCAGAGCGCGGCGCGGCACATCAACTACACCTTCAACTGGTTCTACGCCGACTCCGAGCACACCGCGTACCACAACAGCGGCGACAACCCGGTGCGCGCCCCGGGCGTCGACGCCGAGTTCCCGGTGTGGGCCGCCCCGGCGTACGAGTGGCGCGACTGGGACCCGGCGACGAACGACGCCCGGTACACCCCGGCCTCGGCCCACCCCCACTCCCGCGACCAGGACTACTACATCTCCTGGAACAACAAGGTGGCCGAGGACTACGCGGCCGCGTCCTGGGGCAGCGGCTCCGTCCACCGCGGCGACCTGCTCGACGACCGGGTGCGGAAACTGGTCGCCGAGGGCGGCGTGACCCGGGCCGCGCTGGTCAAGGCGATGGCGGACGCGGGACTGGCCGACCTGCGGGCGGAGGGCGTCGTACCGAAGCTGCTGAAGGTGATCGACAGCGCACCGGTGACCGACCCCGCGGCGGCGACGGCCGCCGGCAGGCTGCGCGCGTGGGTGGCGGCCGGCGCGAAGCGCACGGAGACGTCGGCCGGTTCGAGGACGTACGCCCACGCGGACGCGATCCGTCTCCTGGACGCCTGGTGGCCGCTGCTGGTGAAGGCCCAGTTCGAACCGGGCCTCGGCAGCGGGCTGTACACGGCCTTCACCCGCAACCTGCCGGTCGACGAGTCCCCGTCCGCCGCGCACGGCCCGACCGGCGCGCACGCCGGGAGCGCCTTCCAGTACGGCTGGTGGAGCCATGTCGACAAGGACATCAGGGCGGTGCTCGGCGAACCGGTGCGGGGACCGCTGGCCCGCGCGTACTGCGGCGGCGGCGACCTCGCCGCCTGCCGGGACGTGCTGCTCGCCACCCTGAAGGAGGCGGCGGCGAAGACGGCCGCCCAGGTCTACCCCGGCGACGACCACTGCGCGGCCGGCGACCAGTGGTGCGCCGACTCGGTCGTCCACCGCGCCCTGGGCGGCATCGGGCACGGCGGGATCAGCTGGCAGAACCGGCCGACCTACCAGCAGGTCGTCGAGTTCACCTCCCACCGCTGACCGCGCGCCGGGCGGGCACCGGCACTCCGGCGCCCGCCCGGCACCGCGCTCACGGCTGCGGCGGATCCTCCGTCCGGCACCGCGCCCATCGCTCCAGCGGGCCCTCCGCCCGGCACCGCGCTCACCGGTACAGCAGGTACTCCGCCCGCACCCGCCGGAACGCCGCCAGCTCCTCCTGCCAGGCGCCCACCACCGCGTCGGTGTCCGCCCCCGCGTCGATCATCGTGCGCACGCGCGCGGAACCGGTCAGTTTGTCGATCCAGTGATCCGGTCGCCAGGCGAAGCCGCCCCACACGCGCTTCGCGGTCACCAGCAGCGCGATCCCGGTGCGTACGGGATCGAACGCCGCCCGGTCGTGCACATGGAGCTGCACGCCCCCGACGGTCTTCCCCTGGAACTTGGAGAAGGCGGGCGCGAAGTACGCCTCCCGGAACCGCACACCGGGCAGGCGCAGCTCGTTCGCCGCCTGGGCCCACCGCCCGTCGATCCCCTCCGCGCCCAGCAGTTCGAACGGCCGGGTCGTGCCCCGCCCCTCGGACAGGTTCGTGCCCTCGAACAGGCAGGTTCCCGAGTACACCAGCGCGGTGTCGGGCGTCGGCATGTTCGGGCTCGGCGGCACCCAGGGAAGCCCCGAGGCGTCGTGGAAGTCCGACCGCTTCCACCCCGACATGCGTACGGTCTCCAGCGGCACCGGCGCCGTGAGGAACTCCCCGTTGAACAGCCGCGCCAGCTCCGCGACCGTCATGCCGTGCGCCTGCGCGATCGGCTGCCGCCCGACGAAGGTCGCGAACTCCTTGTGCAGCACCGGGCCCAGCGCCGCCCGCCCGGTCACCGGGTTGGGCCGGTCCAGGACCACGAACCGCTTGCCCGCCAGCCGCGCCGCCTCCATGCAGTCGTACAGGGTCCAGATGTAGGTGTAGAAGCGGGCGCCCACGTCCTGGATGTCGAAGACGATCGTGTCCACGCCGGACGCGGTGAAGACGTCCGCGAGCGGCTGCCCGCTCTTGAGGTACGTGTCGTAGACGGGCAGACCGGTCGCCGGGTCGTCGTGGCGGCCCTCGGAGCCGCCCGCCTGCGCGGTGCCGCGGAAGCCGTGCTCGGGGCCGAAGACGGCGACCAGGTCGACGCGGTCGTCGGCGTGCATCACGTCGACGATGTGCCGCACTCCCCCGCTCTCGGCCTCGCCCGCACGGGAGGTGCCCCCACCGGTGACCCCGGTCGGATTGGTGACGACGCCGACGCGCTGCCCCTCCAGCAGGGCGTAGCCGTCGGCGGCCAGCCGCTCGAAGCCGGTGCGCAGCCGCCCGCCGCCCGCGGGGGCCGCCTGGGCGGTTCCGGTGCCGGTGCCGGCCGCCACCGCGGCCGTGGTGGCGAGCAGGGTCCGTCTGGACAGCTTCATGCGGTGACCTCCGGGAGCGCGGCGGCTGACATGCCCACGCACGCTAGCGCCCGTCCGGGCCGCGCGGAACGAGGCGGACCGCGGAACGCCACGGGAAAGGCGCGGGAACCCCGCGGGGAATACCCCGGCGGACACCTTCCCCCATACATACCGACTGGTTAGTCTGGCGGGACAGCAGAGCCGATGATTCACGTCACGTCACGACACGTCATGTCGCGTCGCGTCGAAGGAGACCGATGGTGGAAGCCGTGCAGGATGCCGGAGTGGTCGTCACCGGGGCGGGAGGCGGCATCGGTGCCGCGCTGGCCCGCCGCTTCGCCGCCGAGGGCGCCCGGGTCGTCGTCAACGACCTGGACGCGGACAAGGCCAAGGCCGTCGCCGCCGAGATCGGCGGCGTCGCGGTCCCCGGCGACGCCTCGGCGATCGTCGACGAGGCCCGCGCGGCGCTCGGCGGCACGGTCGACGTCTACTGCGCCAACGCGGGCGTCGGCAGCGGCGGTTCGGAGGCGGCCGACGAGGCCGTCTGGGCGCTCGCCTGGGACGTCAACGTCATGGCCCACGTCCGCGCGGCCCACCAGCTGCTCCCGGACTGGCTGGAGCGCGGCGGCGGCCGGTTCGTCTCCACCGTCTCCGCCGCCGGGCTGCTCACCATGATCGGCGCCGCCCCCTACAGCGTCACCAAGCACGGCGCCTACGCCTTCGCCGAGTGGCTCTCCCTGACGTACCGCCACCGCGGCGTGAAGGTCCACGCCATCTGCCCGCAGGGCGTGCGCACCGACATGCTCACCGCCAGCGGCAGCGCGGGGGAGCTGGTGCTCCAGCCGACCGCCATCGACCCCGAGGACGTGGCGGACGCCCTGTTCCGGGGCATCGAGGAGGACCGCTTCCTGATCCTGCCGCACCCCGAGGTCGCCGAGTACTACCGCGTCCGCGCCGCCGAGCCCGAACGCTGGCTGCGCGGCATGAACCGGCTCCAGCGGCAGTGGGAGGAGGCGAGTGCCCGATGACCGCCTCCCGCTACGCCGCCAAGCCCTGGCTGGACCTCCTCACCGACGCCCAGAAGGCCCCCGTCGACCCCGCCGGCTCGCTCGTGCACGCCCTGTGCCGGGCCGCCGACGAGACCCCCGACCGCACCTTCCTCGCCTACTTCGACGGCCGCCTGACCTACCGCGAGACGGACGAGCTGAGCGACTCCGTCGCCGGGCACCTCGCCGCCCGCGGCCTGCGGCGCGGCGACCGGGTCGCCGTCCTGCTCCAGAACTCCCCGCACTTCGTGCTCGCCGTCCTCGGCGCCTGGAAGGCGGGCGCGGTCGTCGTCCCCGTCAACCCCATGTACAAGTCGGGTGAGGTGGGCCACGTCCTGCGCGACGGCGAGGTGGCGGCGCTGATCTGCTCCGACCGGGCCTGGGAGTCGTATCTGCGCGAGACGGCCGCCGGCTCGCCGGTCGGGATCGTGCTCACCGCCTGCGAGCTGGACTTCCAGACGCGCACCGACGCGCGCGTGCTCGGCTTCGAGCGGCTCCCGCGGGCCGCCGACGCCGACGACCTGACCGCCGCCGCCCGCGCGGGCCGGACCGTCCCCGAGGACCGTGCACCGGGCCCGGACGACATCGCCCTCATCAGTTACACCTCCGGCACCAGCGGCACCCCCAAGGGCGCCACCAACACCCACCGCAACATCATGTACAACGCCGAGCGGCAGCGGACCGGGCTCGCCCTGCCCGAGGCCCCGGTCTACTTCGCCCTCGCGCCCCTGTTCCACATCACCGGCATGGTCTGCCAGTTCGCCGCCTGCCTGAACAGCGCGGGCACCCTCGTCCTCGCCTACCGCTTCGAGGCCGGCGTCGTCCTGGACGCCTTCGCCGAGCACCGCCCGCACTACACGGTCGGCCCCTCCACCGCCTTCATGGCGCTGGCCGCCCACCCGTCCGTCACCCGCGAGCACTTCGCGTCCTTCGCCAACCTCTCCTCCGGCGGCGCCCCGCTGCCGCCCGCCCTGGTGGAGAAGTTCCGGGCCGGCTTCGGGCCGTACATCCGCAACGGCTACGGCCTCACCGAGTGCACCGCCCCCTGCGCCTCCGTCCCGCCCCACTTGGAGGCGCCCGTCGACCCGGAGTCCGGGACCCTCGCCGTCGGCCTGCCCGGCCCGGAGACCGTCGTGCGGATCGTCGACGACCAGGGGCGGGAGGTGCCCTTCGGGGAGCAGGGCGAGATCGTCGTCGCTGGGCCGCAGGTCGTGCCCGGCTACTGGCGCCGCCCCGACGCCACCGCCGAGACCTTCCCCGGCGGCGAACTGCGCACCGGCGACATCGGCTTCATGGACGAGCGGGGCTGGCTCTACGTCGTCGACCGCAAGAAGGACATGATCAACGCCTCCGGCTTCAAGGTCTGGCCGCGCGAGGTCGAGGACGTGCTCTACACCCACCCGGCGGTGCGCGAGGCCGCCGTCGTCGGCGTGCCCGACGGGTACCGGGGCGAGACCGTCAAGGCGTACATCAGCCTGCGGCCGGGCGCCGGGGCGGACCCCGGCGAGCTCGCCGCGTACTGCGAGGAGAGACTGGCCGCCTACAAATACCCGCGCCAGGTGGAGATCCTGCCCGACCTGCCGAAGACGGCGAGTGGGAAGATCCTCCGTCGGGAACTGCGTTCCCGGTCGCACGGCGGCCAGTAGCGGGAACCGGCAGCGGAAACCAACAGCGGAACGGACAGGAAGGCAGGTGGCGGCAGTGCCCAGGACGACGGACGGTGACGGGACACCGGTGCCGCAGCGGCTCCTGGCCGCCGCCACCCGGCTCTTCGCCGAGCAGGGCTACGACCGCACCTCGGTGCAGGAGATCGTCGAGGCGGCCGGCGTCACCAAGGGGGCGCTCTACCACTACTTCGGCTCCAAGGACGACCTCCTGCACGAGGTGTACGCGCGCGTGCTGCGCCTCCAGCAGGAACGCCTGGACACCTTCGCGGACGCCGACGAGCCGGTGGAGAAGCGGCTGCGGGACGCGGCGGCCGACGTCGTCGTCACCACCATCGAGAACCTCGACGACGCGTCGATCTTCTTCCGCTCCATGCACCACCTGAGCCCGGAGAAGAACAAGCAGGTACGCGCCGAGCGCCGCCGCTACCACGAGCGCTTCCGCGCGCTGATCGAGGAGGGCCAGCGGGCCGGCGTCTTCTCCACGGCGACCCCCGCCGACCTGGTGGTGGACTACCACTTCGGCTCCGTCCACCACCTGTCCACCTGGTACCGCCCCGACGGCCCGCTCACCCCGCGGGAAGTGGCCGACCACCTGGCGGACCTGCTGCTGCGGGCGCTGCGCCCGTGAGGTGATCGAGCAGGGCCGCCGCCGCGGGATTGCGCGGCCGCGGCCCGCGCCCGGCCAGCACGACCGTACGGGCCGGTTCCGGCTGCCGGATCTCCACGCACGGCAGCCCCGCCCGCTCGCCGATCCGCCGCGGCACGAACGCCACCCCGATCCCGGCGCGCACCAGCTCCACCAGCAGCCCGATCTGGGTGACGTCGCAGGTGATACGGCGCTCCAGGCCGCAGTGGGCCGCCAGGCGCCGCACCGCCGTCTCCAGGCCGGTGCCCGCGCGGAAGTCGACGAACGGCTCCTCGGCGAGATCCCTGACGAGCGTCCGGCCGGCCCCGGCCAGCGGGTGGCCCGGCGCGGTGATCAGCACCAGTTCCTCGTGCCAGGTGGCGTACGCGGTCAGCCCCTCGGGCACCTCCCGCGCGTCCGGCGCGAGATACGCCAGGTCCAGCTCGCCCGCGCGCAGCTCCTCGGTCAGCTCACCGACCGGCGCGTCCCGCACGGAGACCTGGACGCCGGGGAACCGGCGGTGGAACGCGGCCAGCTCGGCGGGCAGGTCCACACAGGTCAGCGTCTGGATCGTGCCGATGGCCACCCGGCCCGCGGCCAGGTCCGCCACGGCCGCGACCGCGTCCCGCGCGGCCTGCGCCCCGGCCAGCAGCGCACGGGCCTGCGGCAGCAGCGCCCGGCCCGCCTCCGTGAGCACCACCCGGCGGCCCGTGCGGTCGAACAGGTCGGCGCCCAGCTCCCGTTCCAGATTCCGGATCGAGGTGCTGAGCGCCGACTGGACGATGAGTTCGGCACGGGCGGCGGCGGTGAAGCCGCCCTCGGTGACGACCGCCATGAAGTGGCGGAGCTGACGCAACTCCATCCATCTATCCTAGAGATGGCCGCCAGCGAAACCATCTGTTGGACCGCTGGACGGGCCGCGGTCCACGCTGGACGCATGAACCGCAGACCACCGCGCGTGCACCGCAGACCACCGCTCTGGCTCCGCTTCGTCTCCTTCGTCCGCGCCCTGGCCCGCGCGGACCACCACTACTCCGGCGGCTACTAGGACCGCGGGGCCGCAGGGCCGCGGGGACCACCGAGCCACAGGAGCCACGGGAGCCACAAAAGTCACGGGAGCCACGGAAGCCGCAGGAGTCGCGGAAGCTACGGGAGGTACTTCTTCAGCTCCCGCCGCGCCAGCGACCGCTGGTGCACCTCGTCCGGGCCGTCGGCGAGCATCAGGGTGCGGGCCCCGGCGTACAGCTCGGCCAGCGGGAAGTCCTGGCTCACGCCGCCCGCGCCGTGCAACTGGATCGCCCGGTCCAGGATGCCGACCACCGTGCGCGGCGTGGCGATCTTGATGGCCTGGATCTCGGTGTGGGCGCCCTTGTTGCCGACGGTGTCCATCATCCAGGCCGTCTTCAGGACCAGCAGGCGCAGCTGCTCGACCGCCACGCGCGCGTCCGCGATCCAGTTCTGCACCACGCCCTGCTGCGCCAGCGCCTTGCCGAAGGCGGTGCGGGACACCGCCCTGCGGCACATCAGCTCGATCGCCCGCTCGGCCATGCCGATCAGCCGCATGCAGTGGTGGATGCGGCCGGGACCCAGCCGGGCCTGGGCGATGGCGAAGCCGCCGCCCTCCTCGCCGATCAGGTTCGACACCGGCACGCGCGCGTGGTCGAAGACCACCTCGGCGTGGCCGCCGTGCCAGTGGTCCTCGTAGCCGAAGACCTGCATCGCGCGCTCGACGGTGACGCCGGGGGTGTCGCGCGGGACCAGGACCATGGACTGCTGGCGGCGGATGTCGGCCCCGTCCGGGTCCGTCTTGCCCATCACGATGAAGATCTTGCAGTCCGGGTTCATCGCGCCGGAGATGTACCACTTGCGGCCGGTGATGACGTACTCGTCGCCGTCCCGCTCGATGCGCGTGGTGATGTTCGTGGCGTCGGAGGAGGCCACCTCCGGCTCGGTCATCGCGAACGCCGAGCGGATCTCACCGGCCAGCAGCGGCTGGAGCCACTGCTTCTTCTGCCGCTCGTCGCCGAACTGGGCGAGGACCTCCATGTTGCCGGTGTCCGGCGCGGCGCAGTTCGTGGCGGTCGGCGCGAGCTGCGGGCTGCGGCCGGTGATCTCCGCGAGCGGCGCGTACTGGAGGTTGGTGAGGCCGGCGCCGTGCTCGGCGTCGGGCAGGAAGAGGTTCCACAGGCCCTGGCGGCGCGCCTCGGCCTTCAGCTCCTCGACGACCGGCGGGGTGTCCCACGGCGACGCCAGCCGCGCCCGCTGTTCGTGGGCGACGGCCTCGGCCGGGTGGACGTACTCGTCCATGAAGGCGAGGAGTTTGGCGCGCAGTTCCTCGGTGCGCGCGTCGAACGCGAAGTCCATGCCGGTCAGCCCTCCTGGGAACCTTCGTGAAGAGTGGTCAGGCCGTGCTCGATGAAGACGGGGACGAGGTCGCCGATGCGGTCGAAGCCGCGGCCCACGGTCTGGCCCTGCGTGTAGCGGTAGTGGATGCCCTCCAGGATCACGGCCAGCTTGAACCAGGCGAACGCCGTGTACCAGGAGACGGCCGAGACGTCGCGCCCCGAGCGCGCGGCGTACCGCTCGATCAGCTCGGCGGGGGACGGGTGCCCGGGGGCCTCGGCGGTGGTGGAGACGGGGGAGTCGGGCAGACCGAGCGAGGAGCTGTACATCACCAGCAGGCCCAGGTCGGTCAGCGGATCGCCGAGCGTCGACATCTCCCAGTCGAGGATCGCCGTGATCCGGTCGTCCGCGCCGATCAGTACGTTGTCCAGCCGGTAGTCGCCGTGCACCACGGCCGGGGCGGGGGAGCGGGGCAGCTCCCGGCCGAGCGTGGCGTGCAGCTCGTCGATGCCGGGCAGGTCGCGCGTGCGGGAGGCGGCCAGCTGCTTGGCCCAGCGGCGCAGCTGCCGGTCCAGGAAGCCCTCCGGGCGGCCGAAGTCCGCCAGACCCGCCTCGGCGGGGTCCACGGCGTGCAGCCCGACGAGCGTGTCCACCAGGTTCAGTACGGCGTCCCGGGTGCGGTCCGGGCCCAGCGGGGCGAGCTGTTCCGCCGTGCGGTACGGGGTGCCCTCGACGAACTCCATGACGTAGAAGGGCGCCCCGAGCACCTCCTCGTCCTCGCACAGCAGCACCGGGCGCGGCACCGGCACGTCCGTCGGGTGCAGGGCGCTGATCACCCGGTGCTCGCGCCGCATGTCGTGCGCGGTGGCCAGGACGTGGCCGAGCGGCGGGCGCCGCACCACCCACCTCGCCGTGCCGTCGGAGACCGCGTACGTCAGGTTGGAGCGCCCGCCCTCGATCAGCCGGCCGGACAGCGGGCCGCTCACCAGGCCGGGACGCTCGCGGTCGAGCAGGCCGCGCAGCCGGTCGAGGTCGAGTCCGGGCGGGTGGTCGGGGCTCATCGTCGCTCCTACGGGTCCTGCGGGTCCTGCGGGGCCCGCGGCGAGTGGACGGTACCCGCCTATGATGCCGACCGGTCGGTATGCCGTCCAGTGCCTGGACGGAACGTGATCGGTGCCACGACAGGACGGCAGCTCCCGGCCGGGGCGGCGGGGAGCTGCCGGAGAGTGGAGAGAGGAGGAAGGAGGGGGGGGGAGGGGGCCGCTGTCAGTGGTCGTCCCAGTGGCCCTCGTGGGCGGCGTGGCGGTGGCCGTCGTGCAGGTAGTCGACGTGGTCGCCGTGGGGCACGCGCGCGTGCCCGCAGTTCTCGTCGTGCCGGTGGTCGTGCCCCTGGTGGGAGGCGTGACCCGTGGGCTCGCACTCGTCCCAGTGACCGGCGTGCTCACGGTGCAGGTGGCCGTCGTGCGCGTAGTCGGTGTGGTCGCCGTGGGGCACCTGGGCGTGGCCGCAGTCCGGGCCGTGGGTGTGCGTGTGGGCGGTGTGTTCCCGGTGGGCGGTGGTCATGCTGCTCACCTTCGATGGCGTGGGGTGCCTGGTGATGCGAAGCGGTGGGTGATGAGTGGTGGGTGGTGGGTGATGAGTGGTGGGTGGTGGGTGGTGAGCGGTGAGCGGTGGGTGATGAGTGGCGGATGGTGATGTCTGTGGCGCGGGAGCCGGACGGCGTGCGCCGGGTCGTGCGGATCGCCCGGCGTCCGGGTACCCCGTCGGCCGTCGCGTCATCGGCGCGGAGCGCCCGGATGCACTCGGAGCCCCCAAAAACGCCCGAAGCGCCCAAAAACACTCAGAGCACTCAGAGCACTCAGAGCACTCAGAGCACTCAGAGTACGAGGACCGCCCCGCACACGGCCGTCGCCACCGTGCCCAGGGCCGCGGCGGTGGCGTACGCCGGGGAGAGCGCCGGGGGACTCGCCGCCGACGCGAGGGCGCGGATGCGGCGGTGGGCGAGGGTGAGGAAGGTCAGCCAGAGCGCGCAGCACAGGGCGGCGGCGACGACCGCGGCGGGTGAGGGACCGGCGTGCAGGGCGGTCCTGACGGCGAGGACGGCGGCCACGGTGGCCGACAGGGTCGTACGGCGCCAGGCGAGGTGGGTGCGCTCGGGCTGGAGACCGGGGTCGCGGTCCGGGGCGGCCGTGGGGGTCATCCCTCCCACCCGAGGAGGACCACGGCGACCATGGCGACGGCCACGACGGCGATCACGACGCTGAGCAGGACCGGGAACCGCGACACCGGCAGATCCTCGCCCCGGCGCATGGCGCGCTCGCAGCGGACCCAGTGGTTGACCGCGCGCAGGGCGCACAGCACACCGGCGGCGAGCAGCGACAGGGCGAGGCCGACGCGCCAGCCCCAGCGCAGGTCCGGCAGGAACTGGTCGACGGCGAAGCCACCGCCGACCAGGGCGAGCGCGGTGCGCAGCCAGGCCAGGAAGGTGCGCTCGTTCGCCAGCGAGAAACGGTAGTCGGGCGTGCTGCCCTCGCGGCGGATCTCTCCGGGCGCGAACCACAGCCGGATGGTCCGTGCGAATTCGATCACGTTCACGACCCTATCGGCTGGGGGCGGGGGCGTCAGGGGGCCTCTCCGCCCGAAGGGCCCCGGGAGGCGGCACGGGCCCGCCGTCACCCCCGGTACGCCCGCAGCCTCTCGTACGCCGCCAACCCGTCCGGTACCCACTCCCACTCGTCCAGCCTGTGCTCGACCTCCTCCTCGGGGAGGAAGCCGTACCAGGCCACCTCCTCGGCCTGCGGCCGTACCGGCATCTCGCAGCGGACCTCGTACACCGCCGACCACCAGGTCCGCCCGGCGCCGTCGTCGTACAGGAACGTGAACAGGTGCGCGGGACGCGGCAGCCCGGTGACGCCCAGTTCCTCCTCGGCCTCGCGCAGGGCCGCCTCGTCGTAGGTCTCGCCCGCGCCCACCACGCCGCCGACGAACATGTCGTACAGGGAGGGGAAGACCAGCTTGGCCGCGGTGCGGCGGTGGACGAAGACGCGGCCCCGGGCGTCCCGGGCCAGGACGAAGACGCAGCGGTGGCGCAGACCGCGGGCGTACACCTCGCCGCGCGGGGCCTGCCCGACGACCCGGTCGTTCTCGTCGACGATGTCGAGGATCTCGTCAGCAGCGCTCATGGGCCCATCCAAGCAGGGGCCCGCGGCGGCGGTCAGCGGGGCTGGAGGTCCCGCGCGGGCCGCCGGTGCGCCGTCCCCCGGGGCATCGCCGGGTGCAGGCCCAGCAGGACGATGCCCGCGACGACGGCCGCCAGCCCGCACGCCTCCCAGGCGAGGGCGCCCGCGTCGGTGCGCAGCCGGTCGCCGAGGAAGCCGACCCCGCAGGCGATCCCGGCGAGCGGCTGGGCCGCGGTCAGCGCGGGCAGCGACATGCGCAGCGGCCCGGTCTCGAACGCGCTCTGCACGAGGATCATCGCGGTGACGCCGATGAGCAGGACGGCGTACGGCTGCCAGGAGGTCAGCAGCTGGGCCAGGCCCCCGGCCGAGAAGCGGTCGCCGCTGACCCGGGTCAGGGCGTCCTGGACGCCGTACAGCAGGCCGGCCGCCAGGGCCAGCAGGACCGGGGCGGAGGAGGCCGGGCGCGAGCGCTTGGCGCAGGCCGTGAGGAGCAGGGCGAGCCCCGTCATCAGGCCGATGATCAGCCAGTGCCGGAGCGGGTCGGTCACCGCGGTGCCGCCGCGTGGCTCGCCCGCCACGACGAACGCGGTCACGCCGCCCGCGAGCAGGACGAGACCCGCCCAGCCCTGCCGGCCCAGCGGCTGCCGGCTCTGCCGGCGGGAGAGCGCGAGCGCGAAGAGCAGGTTCGTCGCCAGCAGCGGCTCCACCAGGGACAGCTCGCCCCGGCCCAGCGCCGCGGCGCCCAGCGCCATGCCGGCCACCACCAGCGCGGTGCCGCCCAGCCAGCGCGGCACCCGCATGAGGTCCAGCAGCAGGCGCGGGGAGAGGAAGTCGCCGAGCGGGGCCCGCCGGGCGGCGTCCTGCTGGAGGACGAAACCGAAGCCGAGGCAGCACGCGGCGCTCACGGCGAGGACAGGAACCAGGACCGACACGCTGCGTACCTCGATCGTCGGGCGGGCCCCGGGCGTGCGTCGCGGGGCGGCCGGCCGGCCGCGCCGTCGCCGTGCCCGGTGGGGGGTGACCGTAGTGCCATGGTGCGGGGGCGGGGTGCGTGGCGCCATGGCACAGGCCACAACGGGGGGCGGAACGACGCGGCGCGTGTCACAAGTTCCTCTGCAGTCACGGTAGTTGAAGCATGTAACGCCATCGGAAGCTCTTGACGCCAAGCCTTGGCTCCCGGTTTGCTGTGCGTGATCGATCGGCTCCCGGCGGTCCGGCGGCCGACGCCCCAAGACAGCGCGTGAGGAAGTCCCGCGGTGCCCCCACCCCCGCCTCCCCTCGGCCGTGGCCGCAGACGTGCGGCCCAGGTCCTCGACGAGGCCCTCGACGACGCCGGCCTGGTCGCCGCCCGCGCCGCGCTCGCCCAGGGGCGGTGGCAGTCCGCCCGCTCCCTGCTCGCCCGCACCGGGGACGACTGGGACCGGCGCGGGCACCGGGTGGCCGTCCTGGCCGCGGAGCCCTACTGCGCCGCCTGGACCCGCGAGTGGCTGCTCGCCGAGCCCGAGTCCGCCGACGCCGCGGTCCTGCTCGCCCTGGCCCTGGTCCGGCGCGCCCTGCGCGGCAAGGAGGAGCCCGAGCGCGCCCGCGAGGCGTGCCGGAGCGCCGCCGGGCGGGTCCCCGCCGATCCGACGCCCTGGCTCGGGCTGCTGATGC
The DNA here is from genome assembly GCF_040628835.1 of Streptomyces sp. NPDC006134. NCBI lineage: Bacteria > Bacillati > Actinomycetota > Actinomycetes > Kitasatosporales > Streptomycetaceae > Streptomyces > Streptomyces sp. NPDC006134. The sequence goes on from NZ_JBEXTV010000018.1 coordinate 104,618, forward strand.
TGGAGCGCGAGCTGGGGGAGGAGCGGGATGTCGTGCGCATGTTCGAGGAGGTGCGCGGGCGGTACGCCGACCACCACCACGCCCACCACCTGATGGTCGCCCGGCTCGCCGAACGCCGCGCCGACGCCGGCCCGGACCCGCTGCACGAGGTCTACGAGTTCGCCGCCTGGGCCGCCGAGCAGGCGCCCGCCGACTCCCCGCTGGCGATCCTGCCGGTGATCGCGCACGCCGAGCGCTACCGCGTGCTGGCCACCGCCGGGCACGAGCCCGCCGACCCGGCCGCCTCGGGGCACTGGGCGGGCCGCCGGGCCCGGCTGGTGATGAAGGCCGCCTTCGACTGGTGGCTGGAATGGGAGCAGGAGGGCCACCCGCGCCGGCTGGTCGACCTCAATTTCCTCGCCCACGCCAAGGTCTGCGAGGGGCGGAGCGCCGAGGCCGCCGCCCTGTTCCACCGCATCGGCGACCGTCCCACCTCCCAGCCCTGGTCGTATCCCGGCCGCGACGCCCGCACCGCCTTCCGTGCCGCCCGCGCCGGCGCGCTCGGCACGGTCTGACATCCGCATCCCACAGGCATCCCACAGAAGGACGGTCCGACGATGACCACGGGCAGTTCCCGTACGAGCAGACCCGCCGACACCGGCATCAGCACGTTCAAAGGACAGGAGCGGGCGCTGCGCGCCGACCGCCTCGGCACGGGCGGCCTGCTGCTCTCCGTCCTCGCCGCGACCGGCCCGATCATGGTGGTGGCTGGTGTCATGCCCACCACATACGCGGTGATGGGCATCGTCGGGCAGCCCCTGCTCTTCGTCGTCCTCGGCGTCGTCCTGATCCTGTTCAGCGTCGGGTACGCCGAGATGAGCCGCCACGTGCACAACGCGGGCGCCTTCTACGCCTACATCTCCCGCGGGCTGGGCGGCACCGCCGGCGCGAGCGCCGCGCTGGTCGCGCTCGTCGCCTACAACGCCCTCCAGGTCGGCATCTACGGCATCCTCGGCTTCGAGGTCTCCGGGCTCCTGGCCACCTACGCCGGCCTGGAGGTCGCCTGGTGGATCCCGGCGCTGCTGGCCGTGCTGTCCGTCGGCGCGCTGGGCTGGCTGAAGATCGACGTCAACGCGCGCGTGCTCGGCGTCCTGCTGCTCGTCGAGGTCGTCCTCGTCGTCGTCTTCGACATCGCCGCCGTCGCCGATCCCGGCGCGGAAGGGCTGTCGCTGCACGCGTTCGACCCGCAGACCCTGTCGGGGGCCGGGGTGGGCACCGCGCTGTGCTTCTGCATCGCCGCCTTCCTCGGCTTCGAGCAGGCGCCCGTGTACGCCGAGGAGACCAGCCGCCCGCACGTCCTGGTACCGCGCGTGATGTTCCTCGCGGTGGGCGGGGTCGCCGTGTTCTTCGCGCTCAGCAGCTGGGCGCTGACCGTCGCCGCCGGTCCCTCGCAGATCGTCGGCACCGCGCGGGAGCAGAGCGCCGGGCTGCTGTTCTTCCTCACCGAGTCCCGGCTCGGCGGCACCTTCACCGACGTCCTGCACGTGCTGTTCGTCACCGGCATGTTCGCGGCGCTGCTCAGCTTCCACAACGTCGTCGCGCGCTACGCCTTCGCCATGGGCCGCGAGGGCCTGCTGCCCGCCGCCTTCGGCCGCACCAGCGGCACCAGCGGCGCCCCGGGCACCGGCTCGCTGCTCCAGACCGCCGTCTCCGCCCTCGTCGTCGCCGGCTTCGCGCTCGCCGACGACAAGCCGGCCGGGGACCCCACCGCACCCGTCCTGCACCTGTTCACCTGGGGCGGCAACATCGGCGCCCTCGGGGTGATCGTGCTGATGGCGGCGGCCTCCGTGTCGGTCGTCGTCTTCTTCGCCCGCCGCGGCGCCGCCGGCGCGCAGGCCGTGCGGCTGGTGACCTCCTCGCTGGCGGGCATCGCCCTGCTGGTGATCGCCGGTTACACGGTCAAGGACTTCGACGTGCTGGTCGGCGCCGGCCCCGGCTCGTCCCTGAGCTGGGTGCTGCCCGGCATCATCGGCCTCGCCGTCGTCGCCGGCCTGGTGCAGGGGCTGGTCCTGCGCGCCCGCGCACCCGAGCGGCACGCCCGCATCGGACTCGGGAACGAGGCGTTCCAGATGGAGAAGGCGGCCGGGACGACGTCCTCGTGAGAGAGGAGAAGGGCGGCCCACCGGGGGTTTCACCGTCCCGGCGGGCCGCCCTTCGTGGCGACCGGCGTGTCCGCGGGGCGCCGCCCCCGGACGATCGCCGTCCCTAGATGATCAAGGACAGCAGCAGGACCAGCGCACCGGCCACCACGGAGATGATCGTCTCCATGAGCGACCAGGTCTTGACGGTCTGGCCGACGTTCAGGCCGAAGTACTCCTTCACCAGCCAGAAGCCGGCGTCGTTGACGTGGCTGAAGAACAGCGAGCCGGCGCCGATCGCCAGGACCAGCAGGGCGGCGTGCGTGGTGGACATGTCGGCCGCCAGCGGCGCCACCAGACCGGCCGCCGAGACGGTCGCCACGGTCGCCGAACCGGTCGCGAGCCGGATCGCCACCGCGATCAGCCAGGCCAGCAGCAGCGCCGGGATCGACCAGTCGTCGGAGATCTCCAGGATCATCTGACCCACGCCGGAGTCGACGAGCGTCTGCTTGAAACCGCCGCCCGCGCCCACGATCAGCAGGACACCCGCGATGGGCGCGAGCCCCTTCTCGACGAGCTGCTGCAGCCGCTCCTTGCCGAACCCGGCGGGCATGCCCAGCGTGAACATGCCGACGATCACCGCCGCGAGCAGGGCGACCAGCGGGGAGCCGATCACGTCGAAGACGCGCTGCACCAGCTGCCCGGGGTCGTCGACGATGATGTCGACCAGCGCCTTGGCGAGCATCAGGACGACCGGCAGCAGGACGGTGGCCAGGGTGGCACCGAAGCCGGGGCGCCGCTCCAGGGTCTCGGAGGCGCGCTGCGGGATCATGCGGTCGGGGGCGGGGACGTCCACCCAGCGGGCCGCGAACTTCGAGAACACCGGACCGGCGATGATCACCGTCGGGATGGCGACCAGCACGCCGAGCGCCAGAGTGACCCCCAGGTTGGCCTTGACCGCGTCGATCGCGACCAGCGGGCCGGGGTGCGGCGGCACCAGGCCGTGCATCACGGACAGACCCGCGAGCGCGGGGACGCCGATGCGCATGAGGGAGAAGTTGCCGCGCTTGGCGACCATCAGCACCACCGGGATCAGCAGCACGATGCCGACCTCGAAGAACAGCGGCAGACCGACGACGGAGGCGATGAGCACCATCGCCCAGGGCATCGACCGCTTGCTCGCCTTGGCGAGGATCGTGTCCACGATCTGGTCCGCGCCGCCGGAGTCGGCGAGCATCTTGCCCAGGATCGCACCGAGGGCGATCAGGACGCCCACACCGGCGACGGTCGAGCCGAGGCCGTTGGTGAAGCTGGTGATCACCTTGTCGAGCGGCGCCCCGGCGAACGCGCCGAGCGCCAGTGACCCGATGGTCAGCGCGAGAAAGGCGTGCAGCTTGAACTTGGTGATGAGCAGGACGATGACGGCGATGCCCAACAGCACGGCCACGCCCAGCTGGGCGTGGCCGGCCGAGGTGATGGGCTCGGCGGTCTCCGCTGCCAGCATCTCGACGCTGAGTCTGGTCACGGTGGTTCCCTTGAAGTGAGGGGGGATTCGGGAGAGGACGGGGCCGCGGACCCTTGTAAGGGCGCGGCCCCAAGGGGGGTGGGGGTTACCGGGTCCGGGTGCGGAGGGTCACCGGGTGGGTTCGGGGAGGTCCCTCAGGGCTTGCACCGCACGCTCGGTGATCTCCTCGGGGCTGCCCGCGACGTCCACGGCGACGCCCGCCTCGTCCGGCTGGAGCGGCTGGAGCGTGGCGAACTGGGAGTCGAGCAGGGCCGTCGGCATGAAGTGCCCCTGCCGGTGCGACATCCGGTCCTCGATCAGCTCGCGGCTGCCCGTGAGGTGGACGAAGACGAGACCGGGAGCCGCGGCCCGCAGCCGGTCGCGGTACGACCGCTTCAGCGCGGAACTGCTCACCACCCCGCCGAGCCCCGCCCGCCCGTGCGCCCAGGCGCCGATGGCGTCCAGCCACGGCCACCGGTCCTCGTCGGTGAGCGGGGTGCCGGCCGACATCTTGGCGATGTTGGCGGGCGGATGGAAGTCGTCGCCCTCGGCGTAGGGGACGCCGAGCCGGGCCGCGAGCAGAGGACCGATGGTGGTCTTGCCCGTGCCCGCGACGCCCATGACCACGACGACGTGGGGGGTGTGCGGTTGATGCATCGTGCTCTCGCTGTCTGCTGTCTTCGTCGACACGTGATGTCGAGCCAACTGAAACCTATTAGGTACGACGAATTCAAGACCGTGTGACATATAAGTCTGATTTTTTATTCCCGTGACCTGCCCCGTACGCTGAGTGCATGAGCACCACGGGCCGGGGGCTGCACGGCCACGTACTGGACACCCTCGGCCCCGAGATCACGGCGGGCGAGTACCCCCCGGGCAGCGTCCTGCGGACGGACGAGCTGGCGCAGCGTTTCGACGTGTCACGCTCCGTGATGCGCGAGGCCGTCCGCGTCCTCGAGTCGATGCACCTGGTCGAGTCGCGCCGCCGCGTGGGCGTGACCGTCCGCCCCAAGGCCGAGTGGAACGTGTACGACCCTCAGGTCATCCGCTGGCGCCTGGCCGGCGCCGACCGCCCGCACCAGCTCCGCTCCCTGACCGTGCTCCGCTCGGCGGTCGAGCCGGTCGCCGCCGGTCTCGCGGCGCGCAACGCCACGGCGGAGCAGTGCGCGGAGCTGACCGAGTGCGCACTCGGCATGGTCGCCAACTCACGCGGTCGCCGGCTGGAGCAGTACCTCTTCCACGACGTGGCCTTCCACCGCGTGATCCTCAACGCCTCCGGCAACGAGATGTTCGCCCGCCTCGGGGACGTCGTCGCCGAGGTGCTCGCCGGCCGCACGCACCACGACGTGATGTTCCCCGACCCCGACCCCGCCGCCGTCACCCTCCACGTGAAGGTCGCGGAGGCGGTGCGCGAGGGCGACGCCGCCCGCGCGGAAGAGCTCACCCGGGAGATCACCGTGGGGGCGCTCCAGGAACTGGACATCCTGGCCCCCTGACCCGGGCCGCCGGGCCCCTGCTCCGGGAAGCCCCGTCTGCTCAGGGACTACTCCAGGAAGTCCCCGTCGACGTACACCCACGCTCCGTCGACCCGCTCGAACCGGCTGCGCTCGTGCAGCGCGCCGCCCCGGAACGAGGCGCGGAAGGTCACCGTCCCGGTGGTGTGGAACGCCGACCCGCCGCTCGTCTCCAGGATCTCCAGCCCGGTCCACCGCATCCCCGGGTCGAAGTCGACCCGCGCCGGACGCGTCCGGGGATGCCAGGTGCGCAGCAGGTACGCCTCGTCACGCTTCACGAACGCGCTGTAGCGCGACCGCATCAGCGCCTCGGCACTCGGCGCCGCCGCACCGGCGTGAAGGCGGCCGCAGCACTTCTCGTACGCCTCGGGCAGTCCGCACGGGCAGGAACGCGTGGTCATGCACGCCATTGTGCCCGCTCACGGCCGACGCCCGGACACGCGGAAGGCCCCTGCGATGCAGGGGCCTTCGGTGGTGTCCGAGGGGGGACTTGAACCCCCACGCCCGATAAAGGGCACTAGCACCTCAAGCTAGCGCGTCTGCCATTCCGCCACCCGGACAAGGTGTCTGTCGTGCGGGGTGTTCCCCGCGGCGACGACGTAAACATTACCAGGCTTTCGGGGGTGCCCCGATCACCCCCCCGCCCGGCGTGAACGGCGTGTGACGAGCCGGGACCCCTCTTGGGCGTCACCGGCGGGAGGAGGAGGATGAGGGGGACCCACCAGCAGGGACCACCAGCAGTGACAGCGGGAGGAAGCACGTGAGCGAGACGGGCACGGCCAAGGGCGTCACCGGCGAGGACGAGGTCGTGGACCTCTGCCGCGAGCTGATCCGGATCGACACCAGCAACTACGGCGACCACTCGGGTCCGGGCGAGCGCAAGGCGGCGGAGTACGTCGCCGAGAAGCTCGCCGAGGTCGGACTCGAACCGCAGATCTTCGAGTCCCACCCCGGACGCGCCTCCACGGTGGCCCGGATCGAGGGGGAGGACCCGTCCCGGCCCGCCCTGCTCATCCACGGCCACACCGACGTCGTCCCCGCCAACGCGGACGACTGGACCCACCACCCCTTCTCCGGCGAGATCGCCGACGGATGCGTGTGGGGACGCGGGGCCGTCGACATGAAGGACATGGACGCCATGACGCTCGCGGTCGTCCGGGACCGGCTGCGCAGCGGACGCAAGCCGCCCCGCGACATCGTGCTGGCGTTCCTCGCGGACGAGGAGGCGGGCGGCACGTACGGCGCCAAGCACCTGGTCCACCGGCACCCCGAGCTCTTCGAGGGCGTCAGCGAGGCGATCGGCGAGGTCGGCGGGTTCTCCTTCACCGTCAACGAGAAGCTGCGCCTCTACCTGGTCGAGACCGCCGAGAAGGGCATGCACTGGATGCGGCTCACCGTCGACGGCACGGCCGGCCACGGCTCGATGACCAACGACGACAACGCGATCACGGAGCTGTGCGAGGCCGTCGCGCGGCTCGGCCGCCACAAGTGGCCCGTCAGGGTCACCAAGACCGTACGGGCCTTCCTGGACGAGCTGTCCGACGCGCTCGGCACCGAACTCGACCCCGAGAACATGGACGAGACCCTCGCCAAGCTCGGCGGCATCGCCCGCATGATCGGCACCACCCTGCGCAACTCGGCGGCGCCCACCATGCTCGGCGCCGGCTACAAGGTCAACGTCATCCCCGGCCAGGCCACCGCCCACGTCGACGGGCGCTTCCTGCCCGGCTACGAGGAGGAGTTCCTCGCTGACCTCGACCGCATCCTCGGCCCGCGCGTGAAGCGCGAGGACGTGCACGCCGACAAGGCGCTGGAGACCGACTTCGACGGCCGCCTCGTCGACGCCATGCAGAGCGCCCTGCGCGCCGAGGACCCGATCGCGCGGGCCGTGCCGTACATGCTCTCCGGCGGCACCGACGCCAAGTCCTTCGACGACCTCGGCATCCGCTGCTTCGGCTTCGCGCCGCTGCAGCTGCCGCCGGAGCTGGACTTCGCGGGCATGTTCCACGGCGTCGACGAGCGGGTGCCCGTGGAGGGGCTGAAGTTCGGCGTGCGCGTGCTCGACCGGTTCATCGACGCGTCCTGAGGGCGACACGCCCGGAAGTGATGTGTCCCGGTTTGGCCCGCTGAAACGAGACTCCGCTATTCGCTCGCGCGTACTACGCCAACTGGGAAAGAGTGAATGCGACCATCAGCTCGTAGCTCCATTACTCCCTCCTCGTTACTCGTCATGTGATCCGCACTTTGGATCACATTGCCAACTAGGAGGAATGATGATCAAGAAGGTCGTCGCTGCTGCGGTCGCCACGGGTGGCCTGGTTCTCACCGGTGCGGGCATGGCCGTCGCCGACTCCGGCGCCCAGGGTGCCGCCGTGCACTCCCCGGGTGTCGCGTCCGGCAACGTCGTGCAGGTGCCCGTGCACGTCCCGGTGAACGTCTGCGGCAACACGGTCTCCGTGATCGGTGTGCTGAACCCCGCCTTCGGCAACACCTGCATCAACAAGTGACGTTGCGTCTCAGCCCCTGAAGGGCTGAGTCCGTCGGCCCCGGAGCGCGCGCCATGCGCTCCGGGGCCGACCCGCCTTGAGAACGACGAATTCGCGACAACGTCACTACGGCACATCAGCACGAGGTCGAAGGCAGGTATTCAGCAAATGCGACAGGTCACGCGCAAGGGCCTGATGACGATGGCGGCCGCGACCGGTGTGATCGCCGCCGCCGGCGGCACCGCCCACGCCGACTCGGGCGCGCACGGCTCCGCTTCCCGGTCGCCCGGCGTGCTGTCCGGGAACACGGTGCAGGCGCCGGTGCACGCGCCGGTGAACGTCTGCGGCAACACGGTCAACGTCATCGGCGTCCTCAACCCGGCGATGGGCAACGCGTGCGTCAACCGGGACGGCGGGGCCTCCGGCGGTCACGGCGGCTCCGGCGGCTCGCACGCCGGCGGCCACGCCAGTGACTCGCCGGGCGTCGGCTCGGGCAACCACGTCCAGGCGCCGGTCCACGTGCCGGTGAACGTCTGCGGCAACGGCGTCGACGTCGTCGGAGTCGGCAACGCCACCGGGGGCAACGACTGCGCCAACGGGGGCGGGCACCACGGCACCCCGCCGGGCGGCGGCCACGAGACGCCTCCCGGGGACCCGGGCAACCCCGGTGACCCGGGCAACCCTGGCGACCCCGGTGACCCGGGCGACCCCGGTGACCCTGGTGACCCGGGCAACCCTGGCGACCCGGGCGACCCCGGCAATCCGGGAACCCCCGACACCCCGGGCACCCCCGACGTCCCCGGCACCCCCGACGGGCCGGACGACTCCCCGCGCCCCAACCAGCCGGACGTCCAGACCGTCACCCAGCCCGAGGGCACCGCGCAGCTCGCGCAGACCGGCAGCGACCTGCCGCTCGGCCTCGCCCTGCCGATGGGCGCGGGCGCGCTGCTCGCGGGCGCGGTCCTCTACCGCAAGGCGCGTGCCTCGGCGTGACGCGGCGGCCGGGGGCGGCACGGCATCCGGCACGCACCCGGTGCCGTACACCCGGCACACGGAGCGGGCCCCGCACCCGCGGGGCCCGCTGCATCTCCGTCACTCACTGCCCGTGCCCGCTCACCACGTGGCGCGCACCTGGCGGATGATCCGTCGGCGCAACCGCACTCTGCGGCTGCCGTCGCGCAGCAGGCTCAGGCGGTACAACTCCCAGTGTCCGTACTCGGCGTGGTCCGTCAGCAGACGTGTCGCCTCCTTGCGGGAGACCCCGCGAGGTACGTACACGTCGACAAATTCGTATTCCGGCATCGCATCTATTGTGCGGGCTGGGGCCTGCTACGGATAGCGTCTGCACTATGTCTGATGCTGCGCAGCCCACCGCTGCCGAGGTACGCGCCGCCGCCGAGGCGGTCAAGACCGCGCTCGACCGCCACCTGGCCGCGGTCGAACGCAGGTCGGGGGAGGACGACCCGGCCGTCTACGAGGCGTTCAACCAGCTGGCCGCGGCCGCAGAGGCGTACGACGAGCTGCTCTACGACCGCTACGACGAGGTCACCCCCTTCGAGATCCCCGGAGCGGACGACACGCTGCCGCCGTACACGGGCCCGGAGGAACCGAACGCGCTGAGCGTACTGATCCGCCGCGACTACACCGTCGTGGAGCCGCAGCGGCTGCTGGCGCAGGCCCGGCGGATCGAGGCGGCGGACGAGGACGACCGCGCGGGCGCGAGCGCCTCCGGCACGGTCCACGGTGCGCTCGGCCTCCTGTTCGGCGAGTTCGAACCGGACGAGATCGCCTCCCGGCACAAGGAGTTCGGCCTGGAGGAGGGCGACTCCACGCTGTGGGTGACGGCCGCGGACGAACCCGCCGAGGCCGGCGAGTGGCTGGAGGCACCGTTCGAGCAGATCGACCCGCAGCGGGTGGTCTGCCGCTTCGACGTCAGCGCGGTCTTCGACGACGACATCGACGACGACATCGACGACGATGACGACATCGACGACGATGACGCCGAGGACGTGGAGGAACCCGACGACCTCGACACGGACCCGGACGAGGACGAGGAGCTCGAACCGCTCGACGCCGAACGCTGAGCCGCGGGCCCCGTCCCACGGCACGACGGCGGTACGACGGCGGCGGTGGCCGCCGGGGGCAGCTCCCGGCGGCCACCGCCGCCGCGTTCCGTCCCCGGCCCGCTCAGCCGGCCGCGGGCACCTGGGGAACCAGCAGCGCCGGCAGGCGGGTCGTCCGCGGCTTGGCCGGGACCTCGGCCACGGCACGCGGCAGCGCCTGCTCCACCCCGTGCACGACGGACAGATGGCGCTCGGCCCGGCCGAACGCCGTGTAGACCCAGGGACGGCTGAGGGCCGGTGCGGCGTCACCCGGCAGCACCACGACCACCGCGGGCCACCGGCCGCCCGCCGCCTGGTGCGCGGTCAGCGCCCACCCGTGCCGCACACACCGCTCCACCCGCTCCTTGGGTACGACGACGGCCTCACCGGCGCAGGACAGGTGCAGCCCGTCCGCGTCGGCCCCCACCACCCGGCCCGGCAGCGTACGGCCCGGGGCGGGGGAGTAGGCGACACGGTCGCCGGGGTCGAAGCCGCCGAAGCGGCCGGGGCCCGGATTGAGCCGTTCCTTCAGCGCCGCGTTCAGCACGCGGGTGCCGACGGCACCGCCGTGCCCCGGGGTGATCACCTGGGTCTCGTCGGCGGGGACGCCGATCGCGCGCGGCACCGAGTCGGCGACCAGCTGCACGGTCCGGTGCACGGCCTCGCCCGCGTCCCGCACCGGGACGATCACGACCTCCTTGCCCGGGGCCCGCACCTGGACCAGCTCTCCGGCGCCGATGCCGGAGACCAGCTCGCCCAGCGGCCCGGGATCCGGTCGCCGGGAGGCGATCCGGGGACAGATCCGCGCCGCCAGGAGATCGGCGAAGACCCGCCCCGGCCCCACGGACCACAGCACCGCCGGATCCCCGGCCAGCACCAGCCGGGCCCCGTCCGGCAGCGACTCCGTCAGCAGCGCCGCCGCCTCGACGTCCAGCTGGGGCGCGTCGAACACGATGAGCAGGTCGAGGTCGAGCGCCCCGTCCGCGTCCCGCCCCGGCCCCTCCGACCCGGCCAAAAGACCGGTCACGGTGGTCACGGGCGCCGGCGAGGCCGCCGCGGTGTCCGCCGGCCGGTCCAGCAGGGCCGTGAAGCGGGCGCGGCCGGCCGCACCGGGCGTGGCCGCCCAGGCGCGCAGGCCGAGGCCCTGGGCGGCGCGCAGCAGCGCCGCCGGTTCGGCGAGGGACGCCTCGCCGCCCGTGTGCAGGACCAGGCCGTGGGCCGCGACCGCGCGGATCAGCTCGGCCGCGGAGCCCTGCTCCGCGGCGGCCCGCTCCCAGTCCTCCTCGGCGGCGGCCTGCGCCGGCGCCGAGTTCACCAGCCGGGCCAGGCCGTCGGCGAGGCTCTCCTCCGCGAGCGCGTACCGTTCCAGGCCGACCAGGACGCGGACCGGGCCCTCGCCGTCCGCACCGTCCTCCTCCGCCGCGTCGTCCCGCCGGGCCGTCCCGCCGGGCTCCTCCAGGGCGTCCCGGAAGACCAGGGCCTCGCCCTCGGCGAGCGCGCTCTGCACGGCGGCGTCGGCGTCCGGGACGCCGTACCGGCCCAGCGCGGCCGTGAGCTGGGGCAGCTCCAGGGCGGTGTGCCCGGCCAGGGCCGCCTGCTCCAGGAGCCAGCCGGTGACCGCGCGGCCCCGCCGCTCGTCGCCGGGGCCGCACTCCGCGCCGAGCAGCGCCCGCGCGAACCCGTCGGCCTGCTCCGGCCGCACGCCCGGGACGCGCAGCAACTGCCAGGGGTCCGCGCGCAGCCGCTCGTCCGCGCCCTCGCCGAGGACCGCGGCGACCTGCGGTGCGAGCGTCTCGGGCGCGCCGCCCGCGGCCAGCGTGCGCCGCACGGCCTGGACGGCCTCGGGCGCGGGGGCGGCGGGCGCGACGGCCGCCGGGGCCGGCTGGGGCCGGCGTACCGGCTCCGGGGCGGGACGGGGCGGCTTCGGCGCGGGGGCGTCGAAGACGGTGGCCGGCGGCTTCTCGCCGCTCTCGACGGCCCGGACGGCGGCGAGCAGATCGGCCGCCTTGCCGCTGAGCTTGCGCCCGCTCGCGATCGGCCCCTGCTTCTCGGCCTTCCGCCGCTCGATGCGCTCCCGTTCGAGCCGCTGGGCGAGCAACTCGGCCTCGGCCTCGGACAGGTTCCGGCCCTCGCCCGCGGCCTCAGCGCTGCCGGCATCCGCGTCCGCGGCCCCGTCCTCGGTTCGCAGGTCCCCGGCACCGGGGCCTTCGCCGGTGGTCCCGCCCTCGGGCCCCGCGCCGTCGGCGTCCCCGGCCCCGTCCTCGCCCTCGTCCTCGGTTCGCGGGTCCCCGGCACCGGGGCCCTCGCCGTCGGCGTCCCCGGTCCCGTCCTCGCGGTCCCCGCCGTCCCCGCCGTCCGCGTGCGGGGCCTGCCGGCCGTCCGGGTCCGCGCCGCCGGCCTCCCCGCCCCCATCCGGCCGGCTCCCGCCGCCCGCTCCTTCCGGGCCCGGGGCGTCACCCCCGCCGCCCGCGATGTCCTGCGCCTCGGCCGGCGCGCCCGTGCCCTGGGCGGCGTCGGCCCCCGTGGTGCCCGGCGTCCCCGGCTCGGCGTGCTCCGTGGTCTCGGGCTCCGTGCTCACAGCGTGCTCCAGTCGTGATCGGGATAGTGGTGCACGGGCGCCGACACGTCGTCGAGCGCCCGGCAGATCTCGTCAGGAAGACTAAGCGCCTCCACTGACAACGCCGCCGTGAGCTGCCGCGCGTTGCGCGCGCCGACGATGGGCGCGGCCACGCCGGGCCGGTCCCGGACCCAGGCGAGGGCGACCTGGAGCGGGGTCACCGCGAGGCCGTCCGCCGCCGTCGCCACCGCGTCCACGATGCGGCTCGCCGTGTCGTCGAGGTAGGGCGCCACGAACGGTGCCAGGTGCTCGGAGGCGGCCCGCGAGTCCGGCGGCGTGGTGTCCCCCCGGTACTTGCCGGTCAGGACGCCGCGGCCCAGCGGTGAGGAGGGCAGCAGCCCGATCCCGAGGTCGAGCGCGGCGGGCAGCACCTCGCGCTCGACGCCGCGCTGGAGCAGCGAGTACTCCATCTGCGTACTGGCCAGCCGGGTCCGCGCGCCCGGCGCGGCCAGCTGCCAGGTCGCCGCCTTGGCCAGCTGCCAGCCGCAGAAGTTGGAGACCCCGGCGTAGCGGGCCCGGCCGCTGCTGACCGCCAGGTCCAGGGCGCCGAGCGTCTCCTCCAGCGGCGTGTGGGGGTCGAAGGCGTGGATGTGCCACAGGTCGACGTGGTCCGTGCCGAGCCGGGCGAGCGAGGCGTCCAGCGCGGAGAGCAGGTGGCCGCGCGAGCCGTCGAAGCGGCGGTCGGGGTCCGGTACGCTGCCCGCCTTCGTCGAGATCACCAGGTCCCGGCGCGGCACCAGCCCGTCGATGAGCTTGCCGAGCAGGTACTCGGCCTCCCCGTCGCCGTACACGTCCGCGGTGTCGACGAGGGTCCCGCCCGCCTCCCAGAACGTCTTCAGCAGCTCCGCCGCGTCATGCTCGTCGGTGTCCCGCCCCCAGGTCAGGGTGCCGAGACCGATGCGGGACACGCGCAGGCCGGTGCGGCCGAGATGCCTCTGCTCCATGAACGCCGAGATTACTGGCCAGGGGTTCGCCCGTGGGTGCCTGTGGACAACCGATGTCGATCTCCCCGCGGCCGCGCACCGCCGCTCCGTGTTTCCCGCGTTTCCCGCGTTTCCCGCACCCCAGCGCGGACGCCCGCTGCTGACGCGCGCGCGGAAGCCGCGCTAAGGTCGGGCCCCAACGGACGTTACTGATCGGTAAGGGGAATCGGCCATGCAGCTCGGGATCAACCTCGGCTACTGGGGCGCCGGAATGGACGCGGACAACCTCGCCGTCGCCCAGGAGGCCGACCGGCTCGGCTACGCCGTCTGCTGGGCCGCCGAGGCCTACGGCTCCGACGCGGCCACCGTGCTCGCCTGGGTCGCCGCCCGGACCGAGCGCATCGACGTCGGCTCGGCCATCTTCCAGATCCCGGCCCGCCAGCCCGCGATGACCGCGATGACGGCCGCCACCCTCGACTCCCTCTCGGGCGGCCGCTTCCGGCTCGGCCTCGGCGTCTCCGGCCCGCAGGTGTCCGAGGGCTGGTACGGCGTGAAGTTCGACAAGCCGCTCTCCCGCACCCGCGAGTACGTCGAGATCGTGCGCAGGGCGATGACGCGGGAGCGGCTGACGTACGAGGGCGAGCACTGGACGCTGCCCCTGCCCGGCGGCCCGGGCAAGCCGATCAAGCTGACCGTGCACCCGCAGCGCGAGCACATCCCGCTGTACATCGCCGCGATCGGCCCGAAGAACCTGGAGCAGACCGGCGAGATCGCCGACGGCGCCCTGCTGATCTTCCCCTCCGCCGACCACCTGGAGGAGACCGCGATCCGGCACCTGCGCGCCGGGCGCGAGAAGGCCGGCAAGAGCCTCGACGGCTTCGACGTCTGCCCGACCCTGCCGCTGGCCCTCGGCGACGACAAGGACGTGCCCGCGCTCGCCGACACCTTCCGCCCGTACACCGCGCTGTACGTCGGCGGCATGGGCAGCCCCCAGCAGAACTTCTACAACCGCCTCGCCCGGCGCATGGGGTACGAGCAGGCCGCCGCCGAGATCCAGGAGAAGTACCTGTCGGGAGACAAGCAGGGCGCCGCGGCCGCCGTACCGCACGAGCTGATCGACCGGACGACGCTGCTGGGGTCCGTGGACCGGATCGCGGACCGGATGAAGGCCTACGCGGCGGCCGGGGTGACCACCCTCTCCCTCGCCCCGGCGGGCTTCACGCTCGACGAGCGGATCGCCGCCCTGCGCGCCGGCGCCGAGGCCCTGGAGCGCGCGGGCCTCGCGTGACGCGGCGTACGGCCCGATGCGGCCGGTGAGGTTTCTGCGGCCGTGGTGGGGGCTCGGGGGTCTTCCCCGCCACGGCCGTCACGGAGGACAACGCGCCCGCGCCCGCCCGGTTACGCCTTCCCCCGCCCCTGGCCGTCCCCCTTTCGGCGGAGTCGTCCGGCGCACCTGTTGCCCCCCGCGCGGTCGCGCCCTTTGACTCGTTCTCTGCGGAATCCGCGCGGGACTCCGCTGAGGCGGAGCAGAGAGGTGTCCACCGATGCTTTCGGCGAAGAACCTGTTCCAGGAGATCCTCGACCACGACGAGTCGTTCCGTCTGTTCTGCTCCATCGCGGCCGGCGGGGAGGCACAGGGCGGCTGGGAGAACGCGCGCATCGCCGCCCTGGTGCCCGAGAGCGAACGCGCGCTCGCCCCCAGGATCGCCCGGCACGGGGCGGACGAGGACAAGCACGGACGCATCTTCGGCGCCCTGCTGAGGAAGCGGGGCCTGGAACCGGTGCCGGTTCCCCCCGAGACCGACTACACGATGCTCCTGGAGCGGCGCGGCATCGGCCTGGCGCACGGGAAGCTCACGGCGGACCGGCCGCTGACGGTGGAGGACGTCATCGTCTACCTGGCGCACAGCCGGGTCACCGAGCAGCGCGCGGCCGAGCAGATGGCGCTGCTGCGCAAGTACTTCGCCGGCCACCCCGACATCGGCCGGGCCGTCAAGATGATCTCCAGCGACGAGGACGCCCACCTCGCCTACGCCCACGAGGAACTGCTCCGCTTCGCCGCCGCCGGACACGGCCGGTTCATCCGGCGCACGCTGCGGGAGTACGCGCTCGCCGAGATCCGCGTCCACCGGGACGTCAGCCTCGCCGTGATGGCCCGCATGGGGTGCATCCTCGGCTGGCCGAAGGCGAAGTCGGCGGCGCTCGCCGCGGGCATCCGCGCGGTGTACGCCTACGAGCGCCTCGGCGGCTGGCGCCGGATGGCGACCCTGAGGATGCCGGAGCGGCGCGACGCTCTGGGCGGCCCGGCCTCCGCCGCGCCCGAGTTCGCCTGACCGCGCGGGGCGTACCGCCTCAGAGCCAGCCCCGGCGCTTGAACAGCCGGTACACCAGCACCTCCAGGACGGCCATCAGCGCGATCAGCGCCGGATAGGACCACACCCAGCGCAGCTCCGGCATGTGGTCGAAGTTCATGCCGTAGATCCCCGCGATCATCGTGGGGATCGCGGCCATGGCCGCCCACGCGGAGATCTTCCGCATGTCGTCGTTCTGCCGGACGCTCATCTGCGCCAGATGCGCCGACAGGATGTCCGAGACCAGCCGGTCCAGGCCCTCCACCGATTCGTTCACGCGCGTGAGGTGGTCGTGCACGTCCCGGAAGAAGGGCCGCGCGGTGTCGTCCACGAACGGCACCCGCACCGACCCGCCGAACGGGCCCGTGCCCGCCAGCCGGGACAGCGGCGGCGCCAGCGGGCCGACGGCGCGGCGGAACTCCAGGATCTGCCGCTTGAAGTTGTAGATCCGCGAGGCGGTGTGGCGCGAGCCGCCGTCCTCCGGCGAGAACACCTCCGCCTCCAGCTCCTCCAGGTCGGTCTGCAGCTCGGTCGCCACGTCCAGGTAGTGGTCGACGGCGGCGTCGGCGATCGCGTACAGCACCGCGGTGGGGCCCTTGGCGAGCAGCTCGGGCTCCTGCTCCAGCCGGTGCCGCACCGCCTTCAGCGGAGCGCCCTCGCCGTGGCGGACCGTCACCACGAACGCGTCCCCCAGGAAGATCATGAGCTCGCCGGAGGAGACGATGTCGCTGGCCGCCTCGTACACGACCGGCTTGAGCACCATGAACAGCGAGTCCTCGTACACCTCCAGCTTGGGCCGCTGGTGGGCCTTGAGGGCGTCCTCCACGGCCAGCGGATGCAGCGCGAACTCCTGCGTGACCAGGTCGAACTCCTCCGCGGTCGGCTCGTGCAGCCCGACCCAGACGAACCCGCCCGCGGAGCGCGCCTCGCCGAGCGCGTCGGAGAAGTCCTCGGGCCCCTCGCGGCGCCGCCCGTCCCGGTAGATGGCGCAGTCGACGATCACCGAACGTATTCTCCCCTCACCCCGGCGCCGCCGCGCCGTTCCTTACGCCTACCCTGGCCGCATGCCCACGCTGATCCTGGTCAGGCACGGACGTTCCACCGCCAACACCGAGGGGCTGCTCGCCGGCTGGACGCCCGGCGTCGGCCTCGACGAACGCGGCGCCGCACAGGCCGCCGCTCTGCCCGGGCGGCTCGCCGGGCTGCCCCTCGCCGAAGTCGTCGCCAGCCCGCTGCAGCGCTGCCAGGAGACGATCCGGCCGCTGCTCGACGCCCGGCCCGGGCTGCGCCCCCACACCGACGAGCGGATCGGGGAGTGCCACTACGGCGACTGGTCCGGCCGCAAGCTCGACGAGCTCAAGGACGAGCCGCTGATGGAGGTGGTGCAGGCGCACCCCTCGGCGGCGGCCTTCCCCGGCGGTGAGTCGATGCGCGCGATGCAGACCCGCGCCGCGGAGGCGGTGCGCGAGTGGAACGCGCGCGTGGAGCGCGACCACGGCGCCGACGCCGTCTACCTCATGTGCTCGCACGGGGACATCATCAAGTCGCTCGTCGCGGACGCGCTCGGGCTCCATCTCGACCTCTTCCAGCGGATCAGTGTCGAACCGTGTTCCGTCACCGCGATCCGCTACACCCGGCTGCGGCCCTTCCTCGTCCGTCTCGGCGACACCGGCGACTTCGCCTCCCTGGCGCCGCGGGAGGAGCCGCCGGGCGACGACGCGACCGTCGGGGGTGGTGCGGGCGCACCGTGATCGTCGGCCGCAGTAGGGTGAAGCGGTCGCAGCAGCGCCGTCCCGCGGCGTCCATCAGGTTCCGTTCATGTTTCGTTCATCCCGCCGATCCGCCTTTTCGCCACGACATTCAATGGAGACAGGACGTGTCCCGTCAGGTGTTCCTCTACGACCAGCCGGAGCGCTTCGTGGCCGGTACGGTCGGACTGCCCGGGCGCCGTACGTTCTTCCTCCAGGCCTCCGCCGGCTCCCGGGTGACCAGCGTGGCCCTGGAGAAGACCCAGGTCGCCGCGCTCGCCGAACGCATGGACGAGCTTCTTGACGAGGTGGTGCGCCGCAGCGGCGGCAGCGCCGCCGTCCCCGCCGTCGCCCCCGTGGAGATCACCGACACCGCCCCGCTGGACACCCCCATCGAGGAGGAGTTCCGGGTCGGCACCATGGCGCTGGCCTGGGACGGCGAGGAACAGCGCATGATCGTCGAGGCACAGGCCCTCGTCGAACTCGACGCCGACTCCGAGGAGGACCTCGCCGAGGCCGAGGAGCGGCTTTTGCAGGACGAGGAGAACGGGCCTCCGATGCTGCGGGTCCGGCTCACCGGCGCGCAGGCCAGAGCCTTCGCCAAGCGCGCCCTGGACGTCGTCAACGCCGGGCGGCCGCCGTGCCCGCTGTGCAGCCTCCCGCTCGACCCGGAAGGACATGTATGTCCGCGCCAGAACGGATACCGCCGCGGGGCGTGACGGCCGGGGAACCGGCCGCCGGCCTGCTCGCCCGGGGCGAGCTGACCGTCCGCGGACGCATCCGTGAGGCGTCCAACGCGGCGCTGTACTGCACGGTGACGCACGAGGGCCGCGAGGCCGCCTGCGTCTACAAACCGGTCGCCGGGGAGCGCCCCCTGTGGGACTTCCCCGACGGCACGCTGGCCGGGCGGGAGGTCGCCGCGTACGAGGTCTCCGAGGCCACCGGCTGGGGGCTCGTGCCGCCCACCGTGCTGCGGGACGGGCCCTACGGCGAGGGCATGTGCCAGCTGTGGATCGAGACGGAGCCGGAGGCGGAACTGCTCGCCCTGGTGGAGGGCGAGGAACCCGGCCCCGGCTGGAAGGCGATCGGGTTCGCCGAGGTCGGCGAGGGGCGGACCGCGCTGCTCGTGCACGCCGACGACGAGCGCCTGCGGCGGCTCGCCGTGCTCGACGCCGTGATCAACAACGCCGACCGCAAGGGCGGCCACCTGCTGCCCGCGGGCGGGGGGCGGCTGTACGGCATCGATCACGGGGTCACCTTCCACGCCGAGAACAAGCTGCGCACGCTGCTGTGGGGCTGGGCCGGGGAACCCCTCACCGAGGAGGCCGTGGCCGTGCTCGGCGGGCTGAGGGAGGCGCTGGAGGACGGCGGCACCCTGGCGGCCCGGCTGGCCGGACTGATCACCCCCGCCGAGATCGACGCCACGCGCGCGCGGGTGGATGCGCTGCTGGCCTCCGGGGTCCACCCGGAGCCGGGCGGGGAGTGGCCGGCGATCCCCTGGCCGCCGGTGTAGGAGCCGCCGGTGCAGGAGCGCCCGGTACAGGGGTGGCCGGCACAGGGGTGGCCGGCACAGGGGTGCCCGGTACAGGGGTGGCCCGGACGGGCCGCCGCACCGGCACAGGGCGGCCCGGCCCGGTGCGGCACCGCCGCAGCACAGCGGCCGGGCGCGCGCAAGAGCGTCTCTTCGGTCATCCCCTCGGTCCGGTTCGTGGCCGCAACCTCGCTCCGGTTACGCTCATGACATGCATGCCTGGCCCGCTTCCGAGGTCCCCGCCCTGCCTGGTCAGGGCCGCGACCTGAGGATCCACGACACCGCGACCGGCGGCCTCGTCACCCTCGACCCCGGTCCCGTCGCCCGTATCTACGTCTGCGGCATCACGCCGTACGACGCCACCCACATGGGACACGCGGCGACCTACAACGCGTTCGACCTCGTGCAGCGCGTGTGGCTCGACACCAAGCGGCAGGTCCACTACGTCCAGAACGTCACCGACGTCGACGACCCGCTGCTGGAGCGGGCCGAGCGGGACGGCGTCGACTGGAGCGCTCTCGCCGAGAAGGAGACCGCTCTCTTCCGCGAGGACATGACGGCGCTGCGCATGCTGCCGCCCCGGCAGTACATAGGCGCCGTGGAGGCCATACCCGGCATCGTGCCGCTCGTGGAGCGGCTGCGGGACCTCGGTGCCGCCTACGAACTCGACGGGGACGTCTACTTCTCCGTCGAGTCCGACCCCCACTTCGGCCAGGTCTCGAACCTGGACGCCGCCGCGATGCGGCTGCTGTCCGCCGAGCGCGGCGGCGACCCGGACCGGCCGGGCAAGAAGAACCCCCTCGACCCGATGCTGTGGATGGCGGCCCGCGAGGGCGAGCCCAGCTGGGACGGCGGCTCGCTGGGCCGCGGGCGGCCCGGCTGGCACATCGAGTGCGTCGCCATCGCCCTCGACCACCTCGGCATGGGCTTCGACGTCCAGGGCGGCGGCTCCGACCTCGCCTTCCCCCACCACGAGATGGGCGCCTCGCACGCCCAGGTCCTCACCGGCGAGTTCCCCATGGCCAAGGCGTACGTCCACGCCGGCATGGTCGCCCTCGACGGCGAGAAGATGTCCAAGTCCAAGGGCAACCTGGTCTTCGTCTCGAAGCTGCGGCGCGACGGCGTCGACCCCGCCGCCATCCGCCTGGCGCTGCTCGCCCACCACTACCGCTCCGACTGGGAGTGGACCGACCAGGTGCTCCAGGACGCCGTCGCCCGCCTCGGCCGCTGGCGCGCGGCCGTGTCCCGGCCCGACGGCCCGGCCGCCGACGCCCTCGTCGAGGAGATCCGCGACGCCCTTGCGAACGACCTGGACGCCCCGGCCGCGCTCGCCGCGGTCGACCGCTGGGCCGCCCTCCAGGACGAGACCGGCGGTACGGACACGGGCGCGCCCGGCCTGGTGTCGCGCGCCGTCGACGCGCTGCTGGGCGTCGCCCTGTAAGGGAACCGGGTAAGGGAACCGGGCGGGGCCTGAACCGACCGACGGCCGGGGGAGCGTGCGCTCCCCCGGCCGTGTCGTCACTCCTCCGGGGACTCCTCGTCGTCCCCGCCGCCCGCCGCCGGCGGCTTCGGCGGCCGGGTCCGGCCGCCGGGGTTGTCCCGCAGGTACGGCGTGCCGGACGGGCCCGGCGTGGCGTCGCCGCCGTCCGCCGTGGCGTGCCCGCCGGACGGCCCGCCGCCCCCGTCCCGGCGCCGCAGGTACCGCTCGAACTCGCGGGCGATCGCCTCGCCCGACGCCTCCGGCAGCTCCGCGGTGTCCCGGGCCTCCTCCAGCGTCTGCACGTACTCGGCGACCTCGCTGTCCTCGGCGGCGAGCTGGTCCACGCCCACCTGCCAGGCGCGCGCGTCCTCGGGCAGCTCGCCCAGCGGGATGCGCACGTCGATCAGGTCCTCCAGGCGGTTGAGGAGGGCCAGGGTCGCCTTCGGGTTCGGCGGCTGCGACACGTAGTGCGGCACCGCGGCCCACAGCGACACCGCGGGCACACCGGCGTGCGTGCACGCCTCCTGCAGGACGCCGACGATGCCCGTCGGGCCCTCGTACTTGGTCTCCTCCAGGTCCATGCGGCGCGCCAGGTCGGGGTCCGAAGTGGTCCCGCTGATCGGGACCGGACGCGTGTGCGGGGTGTCGCCCAGCAGGGCGCCCAGGATGACCACCAGCTCCACGCCCAGCTCGTGGGCGAAACCCAGCAGCTCGTTGCAGAACGAGCGCCAGCGCATGGACGGTTCGATCCCCCGGACCAGCACCAGGTCCCGCGGCTTGTCGCCGCCGACCCGGACCACCGACAACCGCGTCGTCGGCCACATGATCTTGCGGACGCCGCCGTCCATGAACACCGTGGGACGGTTCACCTGGAAGTCGTAGTAGTCCTCGGCGTCCAGCGCCGCGAACACCTCGCCCTTCCACTCCCTGTCCAGATGCGCGACCGCGGTGGAGGCGGCGTCGCCGGCATCGTTCCAGCCCTCGAACGCGGCCACCATGACCGGGTCGATCAGCTCGGGAACCCCCTCGAGCTCGATCACCCAGTGCCTCCTTCCGACGTGCCCTCGCTTGACCACCCAACCTTACGGCGTGCCGCGGGGGAGCCCGCAGCCCCCTTGTACGGGGCAGTGACCCCATCACTGCCCCGGGAACCGGCCCGGAACACCCGGGCGGGCAGGGCCGGCCCGGGGCGGCCGGAGACGGGCCGGGGGCAGGGGAGGGGCACACCGGAAGGGGCGGCTCCGAGGATGCGGAGCCGCCCTTGGGGGCAGGGGGCGCCCGGTGGCTACTTCTTGTCGAGCAGGTCCTGCACCTTCGCGCGGATCTCGTCCGTGGCCAGGCCGCGGATGGTCAGCGTGGTGCGGCGGCGCAGCACGTCGTCCGGGGTCTCGGCCCACTCGTGGTCGCGGGCCCAGACGACCTGCGCCCAGATCTCCGGGGCGTCGGGGTGGACGCGCTCGGCGAGGGCGGGGTCGTCGTTGGCCAGGCGGGCGATGTCGAACGCCAGCGAGCCGTAGTGGGTGGCCAGGTGCCGGGCGGTGTCCGCCGCCATGCGCGGGCCGGGCGCCGGACGGTCCGCCAGGAGGCGGTGGGCGACCGCGCGCGGGTTGGCGACACCGGGCAGCGGCAGCTTCCTCGGCAGGGAGGAGACCGGCTCGAAGCCGTCGCCCAGCGGGTGGCCCGGCAGCGACTGGAGCTTCCTCATCACCGTACGGCCGATGTGGCGGAAGGTGGTCCACTTGCCGCCCGCGACGGACAGCATGCCGCCCCGGCCCTCGGTCACCACGGTCTCGCGCTTGGCCTTGGCGGTGTCTCCGGGCCCGCCCGGCAGCACGCGCAGGCCCGCGAAGGCGTACGTGATCAGGTCCCGGTCGAGCTGCCGGTCGCGGATGGAGAAGGCGGCCTCGTCGAGGATCTGGGATATGTCCTTGTCGGTGACGGCGACGTCGGCCGGGTCGCCCTCGTACTCCTCGTCGGTGGTGCCGAGCAGCAGCATGTCCTCCCAGGGGAGGGCGAAGGTGATGCGGTACTTGTCGATGGGGGTCGCCAGCGCGGCCTTCCACGGCGAGGTCCGCTTCAGCACCAGGTGGGCGCCCTTGGACAGGCGGATGGACGGGGCGGCGTTCGGGTCCTCCATGCGGCGCAGGTGGTCGACCCAGGGGCCGGTCGCGTTCAGCACCAGGCGGGCGTTCACGCCGAACTCGTCGCCGGACAGGCGGTCCTTCAGCTCGGCGCCGGTGACGCGGCCCCGGGTGAAGCGCAGGCCGGTGACCTCGGCGTGGTTGAGGACGACGGCGCCCGCCTCGACGGCCGCGCGGACCGTCATCAGCGCCATCCGCGCGTCGTTCATCTGGTCGTCGCCGTAGACGGCCACGGCCTTGAGGTTCTCGGTGCGCAGCTCGGGGACGTCGGCCTGTGCCTTGGCGGGGGAGAGCAGGTGGCCGACGCCGTCGCCGAAGGCGCTCAGCGCCGAGTAGGCGAAGACGCCGGCGCCGAGCTTGGCCGCGCCGTGCGGGCCGCCCTTGTACACGGGCAGGTAGAAGGTGAGCGGGTTCGCCAGGTGGGGGGCCACCTGGCGGGAGACCGCGCGGCGCTCGAAGTGGTTCTCCGCCACCAGCTTCACCGCGCCGGTCTGCAGGTAGCGCAGGCCGCCGTGGAGCAGCTTGGAGGAGGCGGAGGAGGTGGCGCCGGCGAAGTCGCCGGCGTCGACCAGGGCCACCCTGAGACCGGACTGCGCGGCATGCCAGGCGGTGGAGATGCCGAGGATGCCGCCGCCGATCACGAGGAGGTCGTACGACGCCTTGGAGAGCTGCTCCCTGGTCTCGGCGCGGCTCGGGTGGGAGCCGGAGGCCGGGTGCGTCCCCAGGGCAGGCACGGACTGCAGGGTGGACTGAGTGGTCATGTCGGGTTCTTGCTCCTCGTCGGCTCGTGTCAGCCTTCGTCGTCGATCCAGCCCATGGTCCGCTCGACGGCCTTGAGCCAGTTCTTGTACTCACGGTCGCGGGTGGCCGCGTCCATGCGGGGGGTCCACTCGGCGGCCCGCCGCCAGTTGGCGCGCAGGTCGTCGGTGCTGCTCCAGAAGCCGACGGCGAGGCCGGCGGCGTAGGCGGCGCCGAGGCAGGTCGTCTCGGCCACCATCGGGCGCACCACGGGGGCGTCCAGGAAGTCCGAGAGGGTCTGCATCAGCAGGTTGTTGGAGGTCATGCCGCCGTCGACCTTGAGGGCGGTCAGCTCGACGCCGGAGTCCTTGGTCATGGCGTCGGCGATCTCCCGGGTCTGCCAGGCGGTGGCCTCCAGGACGGCGCGCGCGAGGTGCGCCTTGGTGACGTACCGGGTCAGGCCGGCGATCACGCCGCGGGCGTCGGAGCGCCAGTACGGGGCGAAGAGGCCGGAGAAGGCCGGTACGAAGTACGCGCCGCCGTTGTCCTCGACCTGCATCGCCAGCGTCTCGATCTCGGCGGCGGTGGAGATCAGGCCCATCTGGTCGCGCATCCACTGCACCAGGGAGCCGGTGACGGCGATGGAGCCCTCCAGGGCGTAGACCGGCCTCTCGTCGCCGATCTGGTAGCCGACGGTGGTCACCAGCCCGCTGTAGGAGTTGATGACCTTGTCACCGGTGTTCATCAGCATGAAGGTGCCGGTGCCGTACGTCGACTTGGTCTCGCCCTCGGAGAAGCAGGTCTGCCCGAACAGGGCCGCCTGCTGGTCGCCGAGCGCGGAGGCGACCGGGACGCCGCCGAGCAGCTCGCCCAGCCGGCCGCCCCTGATCTCGCCGTACACCTCGGCGGAGGAGCGGATCTCGGGGAGCATCTGCGGCGGCACGCCGATGGACTCGCAGATCCGCTCGTCCCACCGGAGGGTGCGCAGGTTCATCAGCAGGGTGCGGGAGGCGTTGGTGACGTCGGTGACGTGCCGGCCGCCGTCGGTGCCGCCGGTCAGGTTCCAGACGACCCAGCTGTCCATGGTGCCGAAGAGCAGGTCGCCCGCCTCGGCGCGCTCGCGCAGGCCCTCGACGTTGTCGAGCAGCCAGCGGGCCTTGGGGCCGGCGAAGTAGGAGGCCAGGGGCAGGCCGGTCTCGCGGCGGAAGCGGTCCTGGCCGACGTTGCGGGCCAGTTCCCGGCACAGGGCGTCGGTGCGGGTGTCCTGCCAGACGATGGCGTTGTGGACGGGCTCGCCGGTGTGCCGGTCCCACACGAGGGTGGTCTCGCGCTGGTTGGTGATGCCGATGGCCTTGATGTCGTCGCGGGTGATGCCGGCCTTGGCGACGGCACCGGCGACGACCTCCTGGACGTTGGCCCAGATCTCGGTGGCGTCGTGCTCGACCCAGCCCGGCCGGGGGAAGATCTGCTCGTGCTCCTTCTGGTCGACGGAGACGATCCGGCCGTCCCGGTCGAAGACGATGCAGCGGGACGAGGTCGTGCCCTGGTCGATCGCCGCGATGAAGGGGCCGGCGGTGTGGGCGTCGGTCACTGTGTGCTCCTGGAAGTTCCGTGGTGGTGGGACGTGCGTGGACGGCGCGTGCCGTGCGGCTCGGGGCCCGTGCCCGGAGGGAGGGCGGGGTGGCGCTCCCGAGGCACTGGGCGGGGTACTCCTGTGAGCACTTCTAAGCGAACGCGACGTTGTACACGCCGGCGGCGATCGCCGCGCCGATCAGCGGACCGACGACGGGGATCCAGGCGTACCCCCAGTCGGAACCGCCCTTGTTGGGCAGGGGCAGGAGGGCGTGCACGATGCGCGGGCCGAGGTCGCGGGCGGGGTTGATCGCGTACCCCGTCGGCCCGCCGAGGGACAGGCCGATCGAGACGACGACGAAGGCGGTGATCAGGGCGCCCAGGGTGCCCAGGCCGTCGCCCTCGGCGTTCAGGCCCTGGGTGAGGATGGCGAGCAGCAGGACGAAGGTGCCGATGATCTCCGTGGCGAGGTTCTGCACCGCGTGGCGGATCTCCGGGCCGGTGGAGAAGATGCCCAGCACCGGGCCGGCGCCCTTCTCCTGCGCCTCGACGGCCTTGGCCGGGGTGTCCCGCGGGGCCGGGCCGCCGACGATCTCCCGGTCGGTGAGGTGGGCCTGGAACTGGCCGTAGTAGGCGGCCCAGACCAGGGCCGCGCCGATCATGGCGCCGAGCATCTGCCCGGCCAGGTAGACCGGGACGTCGCCCCACGCGCCGTCCTTGAGGGCGATGCCGAGCGTCACGGCCGGGTTGAGGTGGGCGCCGGACAGCGGCGTGGAGATGTAGGCCGCGGTCATGACGGCGAAACCCCACCCGAAGGCGATGGCGACCCAGCCGGCGTCGCGGGCCTTGGAGGCCTTGAGCGTGACGGCGGCGCAGACCCCGCCGCCGAGCAGGATGAGCACGGCGGTACCGATGGTCTCGCCGATGAAGATGTCGGAGCTGGACACCCGCGACTCCTTTGTCCTTCGTCCAGGGGATGCCGAACCCGGGTCCCTCCGGGTCTTCCGGTGCCCTCGGGTGAGAGCGATGGCGGCCCTTGGCGTTGTCACACTCTAGCGCGTATTGCCGGTAGGTGTTCGACAATGCCGACCGATGGACGGGAGTCTTGCTCTGACGTTACTCGTGCGTCAAGGGTTCTGTTATCGAAAGCACGATCGTTATTGATCGGTTCGGCCGATCGGTTCGGCCGATCGGTGGTGCGGGGTGTGCGCGTCGGCTCGGGGGGCGCGGGCGGGGCGCCGGCGCCGGGCAGGCCGGCGACCGGAACGCCGTGCGGCGTCCCGGTCGTCCTGCCCCGAAGGCGTGTCTCAGAACCGCCCGGCGCCCAGGTCCCGCGAGACCGCGCGGGCGCAGTCGCGCACCGCCGCGACCAGTTCGGGCCGCAGCTCGCCCTCCCGGCACAGCCGCTCCACGGCGCCGGTGACGCCGACGGCGCCCACCGGCATCCGCCGCCGGTCGTGGATGGGCGCCGCGACGGAGGCGACGCCCTCCCAGGTCTCCTCGATGTCCGCCGCGTAGCCACGCGCGCGCGTGAGGTCGAGGATCTGCTCGAAGCCGTCCAGGTCGCAGACGGTCCGGTCGGTGAACGCCCGGCGCTCGGACTCGGCGGCCTCGCTGCGGGCCACCGGGTCGTACGCCGACAGCACCTTGCCCAGGGCCGTGGAGTGCAGCGGCTGCATCGCCCCGATCTCCAGCACCTGCCGGCTGTCGTCGGGCCGGAAGACGTGGTGCACGATCAGCACGCCCTGCTGGTGCAGGACGCCCAGGTAGACGCTCTCGCCGCTGGAGCGGGCCAGGTCGTCCGTCCACACCAGGGCGCGCGCCCGCAGCTCGTGCACGTCGAGGTAGGTCGTGCCGAGCCGCAGCAGCTCGGCGCCGAGCTGGTAGCGGCCGGACGCGTCGTCCTGCTCGACGAAGCCCTCGTGCTGGAGGGTGCGCAGGATGCCGTGCGCGGTGCCCTTGGCGAGGCCCAGCGAGGAGGCGATGTCCGACAGGCCGAGCCGCCGCTCGCCGCCCGCGAGCAGCCGCAGCATCGCGGCCGCCCGTTCGAGCGACTGGATGTTCCGTGCCATCGCCGTACTGCCTCCGTCCCTTCGACTGCCGCCTTCGCGGTGTCGCTGCCGCTGTTCGGCATTGTCGAACACTACCGGTGGTTACCGACCTGCCGCCAATGGTCGGTCGGCCACGGTCGCGCCGGCCCGTCCGCCCAGGCGGGCGCCGCCCCGGACTCGTCCGGGCCTGGTCGGAGGCGGCGGGAGGACCCTGCGGGGGCGGGGTCCGGACCCGGCTGGAAGACGCCGGTCCCTCTCGTACGGGCCGTCGCCCGGGAAGTCGGCCGCCGGCGCAAGGGTAGGCCAGGCCGCGCACACGCCCCGGCACTCCCCGGCCTGTGCCGCCGGGGTCGTCCCGCCTGTGCCTCCGGGGCTGTCCCGCGTGCGTCGCCGGGGCTGTCCCGCCTGTGCCGCCGGGGCCGTCCCGCCTGTGCCTCCGGGGCCGTCTCGCGTGCGTCGCCGGGGCTGTCCCGCCTGTGCCGCCGGGGCTGTCCCGCCCGTGCCGCCGGGACTGACCCGCGTGCGCCTCCGGGGCCGAGCCGCCTGTGCCGTCAGCGCCACCCCGTTCGCCCCGCCCCGCCCGCCCCGTCCGCGCAGGTCACCCGCGCAGGCCACCGCGGCGCGCCCGGTCCCCGCCCGCAGGGCTGCCGCCCGCCGTGATCCGCCCTCCCGCCCCCGCTCCGTTCCCGTCCCGTTCCCGTCCGTCCCGTGGACGCCCCTGACCGTCCGCCCGCGGTCCCGGCTACCCTGGCGGCGTGCGTGTTCCTCCGGGCCGTCCGCCGCGGGCGTGTTCCGGGAAGCGCAAAGCCGACAGCCGTCGCATCCAAGGGAGCCCCTTCATGGCCTCGTCGCCGTCCACCCCTTCCGCCGACAGCCGGACCCGTGTGTCCGCCCTGCGTGAGGCGCTCGCCACCCGTGTGGTGGTCGCCGACGGGGCGATGGGCACCATGCTCCAGGCGCAGAACCCCTCGCTGGACGACTTCCAGCAGCTGGAGGGGTGCAACGAGGTCCTGAACCTGACCCGGCCGGACATCGTCCGCTCGGTCCACGAGGCGTACTACGCCGTCGGCGTCGACTGCGTCGAGACCAACACCTTCGGCGCCAACCACTCCGCTCTCGGCGAGTACGACATCGCCGACCGCGTGTACGAGCTGTCCGAGGCCGGCGCCCGGGTGGCCCGCGAGGTGGCCGACGAGTTCGCGGCCGGCGACGGCCGCCCGCGCTGGGTGCTGGGCTCCATGGGCCCCGGCACCAAGCTGCCCACCCTCGGCCACGCCCCGTACACGACCCTGCGTGACGCCTACCAGCGGAACGCGGAGGGTCTGCTCGCGGGCGGCGCGGACGCGCTGCTCGTCGAGACCACCCAGGACCTGCTGCAGACCAAGGCCGCCGTCCTCGGGGCCCGCCGCGCCCTTCGGACCGCCGGCCTGGACGCGCCGCTGATCGTGTCGGTGACCGTGGAGACGACCGGCACCATGCTGCTGGGCTCGGAGATCGGCGCGGCCCTGACCGCGCTGGAACCGCTCGGCATCGACATGATCGGCCTGAACTGCGCGACGGGCCCGGCGGAGATGAGCGAGCACCTGCGCTTCCTCTCGCGCCACTCCCGCATCCCGCTGTCCTGCATGCCCAATGCCGGTCTGCCGGTCCTGGGCAAGGACGGCGCCCACTACCCGCTGACGGCGCCGGAGCTGGCGGACGCGCAGGAGACCTTCGTGCGCGAGTACGGCCTGTCCCTGGTGGGCGGCTGCTGCGGGACGACGCCGGAGCACCTGCGGCAGGTCGTGGAGCGCGT